>CAIOYU010000238.1 GCA_903862565.1 uncultured Actinomycetes bacterium
ACCCGACATCGACAGGCCCACAACGGCATTGCCCAACGGGTCTAAGCCTTTGTTGGCCTGCAGCCAGGCCGGCAGCTCATTGGTCAGGAACGTCTCCCACTTGTAGGTGGAGGTTCCGGACTTGCCCGTCGCCGGCCGGTACCAGTCGGTGTAGAAACTCGACTGGCCGCCGACGGGCATCACCACCGACAGACCCGACTGGAAGTACCACTCGAAGGCGGCGGTGTTGATGTCCCAGCCGCTCGTCTCGTCCTCGGCGCGCAGACCGTCGAGCAGATACACCGCGTGCGGGCCGCCGCCCTGGAACTCGACCCGGATGTTGCGGCCCATCGCCGGGGAGGGCACCTGCAGGATCTCGATCGGCAGGCCCTCCCGCGAGAAGGCCCCCGCAATCGGGGCCGGTGCCGCAATCAGCGCCGCCATGGCAAGCCGGGCCGCCCTGGTCAGCCAGGCCATCACACCGAAGCTCATGCCAGAGAAGCTAACGACGCCCCCGGACGGGGTGGCGGCGGCCACGCGGGCCGTGATCGCATCGTTAAGCGATAGCAACATCGGGTGCGTCTGGCAGGATCACTGCGACCGCTGAATCGACACCCGAAGGCTGAAATCTGATGTATCCCAATCGCGAGGTATTTATCCAACCGCCCGTGGTGATGGTCACCGCCCAGGCGCTGTTCATCGACTCCCCGCGGTTGCGCCAGCCTGAGAATCTCGAGGCCCTGGCCGCGGCGTTGCAGTACCGCTTCCCGTTGGCCGAGCAGGTCACCAGCATGGGCATGGCCGAAGCGGGGCCGGGCCTGGCGCCCCAGATGGTGCCCCAACTGGGCATGGTGATGCGCAACGCCGAGGCCACCGAGTCGCTCACCGTCACTTCCTGGTCGGTCACCTACGAGACCACCGCCTACCGTGACTTCGAGACCTTCCAGGCGGGCTTGGTGGAGGCCTGCCACGCGCTGGTGTCCCTGAACATCCGCCCGGCGCTGCAGCGGATCGGGCTGCGCTACATCAACGAGGTCCGTGTCCCCGAACCGGTGACCGACGTGCGCCACTGGGCCGCCTGGATCGATTCTGCGGTCCTCGGCGCGCTGTCGGTGACCCCCGTCGAGGTCCCGGTGCGGGCCGCCCAAGGTGCTGTCGCCTTCGATCTGAGCAACGGCGGCGGACTCAACGTCGGCTACGCGGCGATCCCCCAGGGAACCGTCGTCACCCCACAGTTCCTCGTTCGGCCCCCCGTTCCGTCCGGACCGGCGTTCGTGATCGACATCGACGGCTACTTCGAGTTCGGCGAGGGCGTGACCATGCAACTGAACAACGAGGTCGCGGGTGACATCCTGAGCAGCGTGCACGGCCCGGTCGGCAGCGCTTTCCAGCACACGATCACCGATAACGCCCGATCGCTGTTCCGCGGTGGCCCCGCGCAAGTCGCCGACTTCTCCACCGGGCGGCACAGCCTGTAAGGCCCTACCCTCCGGTTGGTGGGAACCCGATACGCTGGGGCGATGAGTGTCGAAGCCGCACCGCACACCGTGCGGGAGACCGTCCACGATGCCGCGCGCCGCGCCCGGGTGGCCGCGCGCGTACTCGGCTGCCTGACCACCACGGTCAAGAACCGCGCCCTGCACGCCGCCGCGGACGCGGTGCTGGCCCACACCCACCAGATCCTGGCCGCCAACGCCGAGGACCTCCAGGCGGCCCGTGCCGCGGGCACTGCGGAGGCCATGCTCGACCGGCTTGCGCTCAACCCGCACCGCGTCGACGGGATCGCCGCCGGTCTGCGTCAGGTCGCCGGGCTTCCCGACCCGATCGGGGAGGTGCTGCGCGGAAGCACCCTGCCCAACGGCCTGCAACTGCGACAGCAGCGGGTGCCGCTGGGTGTGGTCGGGATCGTCTACGAGGGCCGGCCGAACGTCACCGTCGACGCGTTCGGGCTGACGCTCAAATCGGGCAATGCCGTTCTGCTGCGGGGTAGTTCGTCGGCGGCCAATTCCAACGCCGCACTGGTGCAGGTGCTGCGCGGCGCCCTGTGCGCGGAGGACCTGCCCGAGGACATCGTGCAGTTGCTGCCCAGCGCCGACCGTTCCTCGGTCACCCACCTGATCCAGGCCCGCGGGTTGGTCGATGTGGTGATCCCGCGCGGGGGAGCCGGACTGATCGACGCCGTGGTGCGCGACGCCACCGTGCCCACCATCGAGACCGGTGTGGGCAACTGCCACGTCTACGTCCACGCCGACGCCGACCTCGACGTCGCCGAGCGAATCGTGGTGAACGCGAAGACCCGTCGGCCCAGCGTGTGCAACGCCGCGGAGACTCTGCTGATCGACGCCGCGGTCGCCGAGGTTGCCGTGCCCCGTCTGGTCGGTGCACTGGAGAGGGCCGGCGTCACCGTCCACGACAACCCGACCGATGACGAGTTGCGGGCCGAGTTCCTGTCCATGGACATCGCCCTGGCCGTCGTCGACGGAATCGATGCCGCCATCGACCACATCAACACCTACGGGACCGGGCACACCGAGGCCATCGTCACCGGGGATCTGGCTGCAGCGCAACGCTTTACCGAACGGGTTGACGCCGCCGCGGTGATGGTCAACGCCTCGACCGCGTTCACCGACGGTGAGCAGTTCGGGTTCGGGGCCGAGATCGGCATCTCCACCCAGAAACTGCACGCCCGCGGTCCGATGGGCCTGCCCGAGCTGACCTCGACCAAATGGATCGTCTACGGCGACGGCCAGATCCGCCCCGCCTAGGAACTGGAGACCCTCACGTGACTGATTCGCAGGCGCCGGTGGCGCCACTGTTCGCCGACATCGACGACGTGTCCCGTCGGCTGGCGCAGACCGGATACCTGCCCGACACCGCCACCGCGACGGCGGTGTTCCTCGCCGACCGGTTGGGCAAGCCGCTCCTGGTCGAGGGCCCGGCGGGTGTGGGCAAGACCGAACTGGCCCGTGCGATCGCCCAGTGCACCGGGTCGGGCCTGGTGCGGCTGCAGTGCTATGAGGGCGTCGACGAGGCCCGCGCACTGTATGAGTGGAACCACGCCAAGCAGATCCTGCGCATCCAGGCCGCCAACGGCGCCGACCACGACTGGGAGCACACCAAGACCGACGTCTTCAGCGAGGAGTTCCTGCTGTCCCGGCCGCTGCTGACGGCGATCCGGCGCACCGAGCCCACCGTCCTGCTCATCGACGAGACCGACAAGGCCGATATCGAAATCGAGGGCCTGCTGCTGGAGGTCCTGAGCGACTTCGCCGTCACCGTCCCGGAACTGGGCACCATCACCGCCACCCGCAAGCCGTTGGTGGTGCTCACCTCCAACGCCACCCGCGAGTTGTCCGAGGCCCTCAAACGGCGATGCCTGTTCCTGCACATCGACTTCCCCGACGCCGATCTCGAGCGCCGCATCCTGCTCTCCCGGGTGCCGGAGCTACCCGAGCGGCTGGCCGGGGAACTGGTCCGGATCATCGGGGTGCTGCGCGGCATGCAACTCAAGAAGCTGCCGTCGGTGGCCGAGACCATCGACTGGGGCCGCACCCTGCTGGCGCTGGGCATGGACACCATCGACGACGCCACGATCGCCGCGACGCTGGGGGTGGTGCTCAAGCACCAATCCGACCAGCAGCGTGCGGCCGGCGAGTTGCGGCTGAACTGACATGGCCCCCCGCCGGACCCGCCCCCCGCAGCCACTGGCCCCATACGGCCTGCCCGGGCACCTGGTCGGGTTCATCGACGCGCTTCGCTCGCAAGGGATCTCGGTAGGACCCTCGGAGACCGTGGACGCCGGCCAGGTGCTCAGCGTGCTCGACCTGGCCGATCGGGAGTCGGTGCGCGAGGGCCTGGCCTGTGCGGTCCTGCGCCGTGCCGAGCACCGGGCCACCTACGACGCACTCTTCGACCTGTGGTGGCCGGCCGCACTGGGCGGGCGGACGGTGGTGTCCGAGGACCTCCCCGAGGTGCCCGGCGGGCCGGACCCCGAGGATCTCGAGGCCATGCGGGCGATGCTGCTCGACCTGCTCGCCGAGAACCCCGACATCAGCGACCTCGATGAGCGACTGGTGTCGATGATCGCCCAGATCGTGACCGCCTACGGCCGCTACACCTCCAGTCGCGGGCCGTCGTACTCGTCGTACCAGGCACTCAAGGCCATGGGGTTGGACCAACTGCAGGGCAGGCTGCTGGCCGGACTGCTGGCGCCCTACGGCGACGATCCGTCGCCCTCGCAGCAGCAGATCGCCAAATCCCTTGCCGCGCAGAAGATCACCCAGCTGCGCCGGATGGTCGACGGCGAGACCAAGCGCCGCACCGCCGAACGGTTGGGCCGCGACCACGTGCAGATGTACGGCATTCCACAGCTGGCCGAGAACGTGGAGTTCCTGCGCGCCTCCGGTGACCAGTTGCGCCAGATGCGACGGGTGGTCGCCCCGCTGGCCCGGATGCTGGCCACCCGCCTGGCGGCCCGCCGGCGTCGCTCCCGCGCGGGCTCCATCGACCTGCGCAAGACGCTGCGCAAGTCGATGTCCACCGGCGGTGTGCCGGTCAACCTGGTGCAGCGCAAGCCGCGGCCGGCGCGGCCCGAACTGGTGGTGCTATGCGACATGTCCGGGTCGGTGGCCGGTTTCAGCCACTTCACCCTGCTGTTGGTGAGCGCGCTGCGCCAGCAGTTCTCGCGTGTCCGTGTCTTCGCGTTCATCGACACCACCGATGAAGTCACCCACATGTTCGGGCCCGATGCCGACCTGGCGGTGGCGATCCAGCGGATCACCATGGAGGCCAAGGTGTTCACCCGCGACGGCCATTCCGACTACGGAAACGCGTTCATCTCGTTCACCGAGAACTTCCCCGGGGTGCTGTCGCCGCGGTCATCGCTGCTCGTGCTGGGCGACGGGCGGACCAACTACCGCAATCCCGCCACCGAGGTGCTGGCCCACATGGTGACCGCCAGCCGCCATGCCCACTGGCTCAACCCCGAGCCTGCGCACCTGTGGGGCAGCGGCGACTCGGCGGTGCCGCGCTACCAGGACGTGATCACCATGCACGAGTGCCGCTCGGCAAAGCAGCTCGCCGCCGTCATCGACCAACTGCTCCCGGTGTGACCCAGTAAGCTCGCAACCCATGCAACGCAGGCTTGGCGTGATGGGCGGGACGTTCGATCCCATCCACCACGGCCACCTCGTCGCCGCCAGCGAGGTCGCCGCGCAATTCGGACTGAACGAGGTGGTGTTCGTGCCGACCGGCCAGCCGTGGCAGAAGCAGGGCGACGTCACCCCGGCCGAGGACCGCTACCTGATGACGGTGATCGCCACCGCGTCCAACCCGCGGTTCTCGGTCAGCCGGGTGGACATCGACCGGGGCGGCCCGACCTACACCAACGACACGTTGCGGGACCTGCGCCGGCTGAACCCCGACGCGGAGCTGTTCTTCATCACCGGCGCGGACGCGCTGGGATCGATCTTGACCTGGCAGGGCTGGGAGGAGTTGTTCAGTTTGGCAAAATTCATCGGGGTCAGCAGACCGGGTTACGAGCTCACCGACTCCCACGTGGTCGAGGCCGTCGACCAGTTACCTCCCGACGCACTGACGCTGGTCGAGGTGCCCGCCCTGGCGATCTCCTCGACCGACTGCCGCGCGCGTGCCGCATCGGGGCGGCCGATCTGGTACCTGGTGCCCGACGGCGTGGTGCAGTACGTCGCCAAACGGGGACTGTATCGCTTTGATGCCCAGGGGGTTTCGGCGTGAGCGCCTCGGCAGAAGCGGTCCGGATGGCCGAGATCGCGGCGCGCGCCGCGGCGGCCAAGCTGGCGCAGAACGTCGTCATCATCGACGTCTCCAAGCAGCTGGTCATCACCGACTGCTTCGTCATCGCCTCGGCGTCGAACGACCGGCAGGTCAACGCCATCGTCGACGAGGTGGAGGAGAAGATGCGCGAGGCCGGCTACAAACCCGCCCGCCGCGAGGGCACCCGGGAGGGCCGATGGGTGCTGCTGGACTACTTCGACGTCGTGGTGCACGTCCAGCACACCGATGAGCGCGACTTCTACTCGCTGGACCGGCTGTGGCGGGACTGCCCGCAGATCGCTGTTGACCTCGAGGGCGTGACGTTCGACGAGCCTGAGTCGACGTGAGAGTCCGTCACCTGGTGCTGCTGCGCCACGGGCAGACCGAGTTCAACGCAGGCAGCCGAATGCAGGGGCAACTCGACACCGATTTGAGCGACCTGGGCCGCGCGCAGGCCGTCGCCGCCGCCGAGGTGCTGGCCAAGCGGCAGCCGCTGGTGATCGTCTCCTCTGACCTGCGGCGCGCCCACGACACCGCGGTCACCCTGGCCGACTGCTGCGACGTGACGGTCCGGACCGACGCGCGGTTGCGCGAAACCCACCTGGGGGACTGGCAGGGGATGACCCACCAGGAGGTCGACGCCATGTCGCCCGGAGCCAGGCAGGCCTGGCGGGAGGACGCAACCTGGGCCCCGCATGGCGGGGAGAGCCGCATCGACGTCGCCGATCGCACCCTGCCGATCATCGCGGAACTGGTTGAGGGCGAACCGGAATGGGGAGACGACGACTCCGACCGGCCGGTGGTGCTGGTGGCCCATGGGGGCACGATCGCCGCCCTGACTGCCGCGTTGCTGGGACTTCCGGTCGACAGTTGGCCGGTGTTCGGCGGGATGGGCAACGCCAGTTGGACCCAATTGTCGGGCCACGGTGCCGATGTCGGCGACCTCCGGTGGCGGTTGGACGTCTGGAATGCCTCGGCGCAGGTCGCCAACGATGTCCTCTGACGAGGCCCCTGCTCGCCGCCGCACTCTGCTGGTGTTCTGCGACTCGTTGTCCTACTACGGCCCTGGGGGTGGACTGCCCGCCGACGACCCGCGGATCTGGCCCAATATCGTTGCCGCCCATCTGGACTGGGATCTCGAACTGATCGGTCGGATCGGCTGGACCTGCCGCGACGTGTGGTGGGCGGCCACCCAGGACCCCCGCGCGTGGGCGGCGCTGCCTCGGGCGGGAGCGGTGATCTTCGCGACCAGTGGGATGGACTCGTTGCCGTCGCCGTTGCCGACGGCGGTGCGGGAGGGCATCCGCTACATCCGTCCCCCGTGGCTCCGCCGATGGGTGCGCGACGGGTACGGATGGCTGCAACCGCGGCTGTCGCCGGTGGCGCGTTCGGCGCTGCCGCCGCAACTCACCGTCGAATACCTCGAGATGACCCGCGGCGCAATCGACTTCAACCGGCCGGGAATTCCGATCGTGGCCTGCCTTCCCTCGGTGCACATCGCCCCCAGCTACGGCCGCGCGCATCACGGCCGGACCGGCACCGTCGCGGCGATCACGGACTGGGCGGCCTCGTTCCACGTTCCCCTGGTCGACCTCAAGGAGGCGGTCGCCCCGCAGATCCTCGGCGGCCGCGGCAATCCCGACGGTATCCACTGGAATTTCGAGGCACACCAGGCCGTCGCCGAGTTGATGATAAAGGCGCTCGCCGAAGCCGGTGTATCGCCTTCCGGGGAGTGAGTCATGACGGTCGTGGTGGTGACCGACTCCTCGGCCAGGCTGCCCGCGGACCTTCTCGCCGAGTGGGATATTCGCGTTGTGCCCCTGCATATCCTGCTCGACGGCCGGGACTTGAGCGATGGCGTCGACGACGTTCCCGCTGACCTCTATCAGCGGACCGGGGTCACCACCGCCGGGGCAAGTCCGGCGGAACTGACCACGGCCTACCGGGCTGCCCTGGCCGGCAGCGGCGGCGACGGGGTGCTGGCTGTACACCTCTCGGCGGGGCTGTCGAGCACGGTGGGGGCCGCAGTCAACGCTGCCCGGGAATTCAATGGTGCTGTTCAGGTGGTGGATTCGCGGTCCGCCGGTATGGGCACCGGCTTCGTCGCATTGGCGGCCGCGCGCGCTGCGCGTGCGGGCTCTGACATCGATTCTGTTGCCGCCCATGCGCAGGCGGCCGTCTCGCGCGTGCACGTCTACCTCGTGGTGCAGCGGCTGGAAAACCTGCGCCGCAGCGGACGGATCGGTACGGCGGCGTCCTGGTTGGGAACCGCGCTGGCGCTCAAGCCACTGCTGCGGATGGACGACGGGCAACTGGTTCTGGCCCAGCGTGTCCGAACCATGTCCAAAGCCACGGTCGCGATGGTGGAGCAGGTGTTGGAGGCCGTGGGGGAGCGTCGGGCGGAACTGGCGGTGCAGCACGTCGACAACCCGTCGGGGGCTGCGGAGTTGGCCGCGACGTTGGCCAGTGCGCTGCCGGCCTGCGGGACGCCGATCGTCACCGACCTCGGGCCCGTGCTGGGGGTGCATCTCGGGCCGGGGGCGGTGGGTGTCGTGGTGTGCCTGGCGGAGCCATCACTATGAATCGAGTGGAAAAACTCCGTCCAGCGGGCGACGATTGAAACAGAAGGTGCGGAGAGCCAGCCCGACGGATGGAGCCCACAATGCCGACCGTCATCAGTCGGAAGTGTGTCATCGGAGTGATGTCGGCCGGGATCGCGCTGGCGGGTGTGGGACTGCCCTCCGGCATCGCCGCAGCCACGCCCCCGGGCGGTCCCTATACCTGGTGTCCCGGTGATCCGCCGGTGGCCACGGGAAACATCCGGGTGAACCCGGTGGTGTGGGACGAGACGATCTGCCACGAGTACTGGTTCGTTTACCACGGGCAGGGCAACGTCGCACAGAACATCTGGGACGGGCCAGACCCGCCGGCAGCGCCCCCGACCATCCCGTTCAAACCGCTGCCGCCTCTACCGCCCGGGTTGTGCTGGCCGGTGGGCTCCTTCATTCCCGTGCCGATCCAGTGCTCCTGAGGATCGGGTGATCCGGTGCCCCTGAGGATCGGTTACTGACCGCCGGTGCGGTGTGATGGCGCGAACCGCCCCGTGACCACCGGGAGGTCCTTCAGCGTCACGATCCCCGGCGGCGCAGCCACCACCGCGGGGACGGCGTTGGTTACCGGCATCGCGGTGTA
>CAIOYU010000239.1 GCA_903862565.1 uncultured Actinomycetes bacterium
CGGCCGGTATTCGATCCGGTCTGCCGCCGGATAGACTTCTGATCGCACTGCCTCCGTAGCTCAGTTGGATAGAGCAAGGGCCTTCTAATCCCTAGGTCGCAGGTTCGATTCCTGCCGGGGGCGCTGGTCATCGGGTGTTTTTGAATCCCGCTTGACATGGCGATCCGACGATTATTCACCGGAAAGGTGGGCGGCGACCGCCCACCGCGCTGTCTCTCGGGACTGACTCAGTCGAACGTCAGCCGCAGGAGGCAGCAGTCGTCGCCGAAGCCGCCGGTGGCGCTCCGCTGCCGCACTGTGTCGACCAGGTCATCCAGCGACCAGTCGGGTGAGCCGGCCAGGCGCGTGCACACGTCCACGAAATCCACGTAGGTCCACTGTCCGCCGCCGTCGAGGGGAACCTCGTACGCCCCATCGCTGCAGACCAGGATTTGGCTGCCGGGTGGAACCGTGACCGTGGCGGTGGAGAACGTCGTGTTGCCAAACACGCCCACGGGTAGTGACTGGCCGGGAAGCTCGGTGACCTGTCCACCGGTGAACAGCAGAGCAGGCGGGTGGCCCGCGTTGGCGTAACGCAGCGTGGCGCTGGAGCGCTGGTAGACCCCGTAGAAGATCGTGAAGTAGTTCAGGTCCTGGCGCTCCATGGCGAATTGGTCATTCAGTGCTGTCAGAACCAGGTCCGGCTCAAGCAGGGTCTCGGTGGACATCGATGCGGAGCGCAGCATGTTGTGCACCGAGACGGCAACCAGCGCGGACTCCACACCGTGGCCGGACACGTCGAGCAGATACACGATCAGGTGGTCGTCGTCGATCCAGAGGAAGTCAAAGCAGTCACCGCCGAGGGTTTGCGACGGCAGGTAGCGGGTGGACGCAGACACCTGTCCCGCCAGATCGCCCGGCAAAACCGATTTCAGTTAACGAGCAGCACTGCTGAGTTCAGACTGAAGGCCCGCAGCGAGGACACGATTGCGTTCCTCGCTGGCTTTCAGGTTCTCACGCGCCTGCACTTCGGCGTTGATGTCTACGGTTTGGAATATGAGATATTCGGGCTGCCCGTCAGGGCTGCGCATCAGGCTCAACGATAGCTGTCGATACGGCCTGCCAGCAGGTCCGCCATCACTCCGAAAAGAGCCTGCAGATTAGCTTCGGGAACTACTTGCATCCAGGTCATCTGCATCGCCGTGTCCAGATCGCGCCCCGCCTGGTCGCACATCGCCTGGTTCACGAAAGCGACTGATCCATCGAGGTTGCTCAGGGCGGTGCCGACGTTGGACGTATCGATCAATCGTTTGTAGCGGGCCAGTTCCTGTTCAGCGGTGACCTCCGCGGTGACATCGACGACCTGGGCGATGAACTTCTGCACCTCGCCGCCGAGTCCGCGCAAGCAGCTGACCGACAGGCCTCCCCAGCGTCGGTGGCCGTCGGAGTGGATGAACTGCTTGGTGGTGCGGTACCCGTCGAGGTGTCCGGCCAGGATGCCCTCAACCTTGGTCAGATCAGCCCCGAGGTCCTCGGGCGCGGTCAACTCCTGCCAGGTTTTTTTGCACAGGGTGGTGGGGTCATAGCCGAAGAACTCGCACAGCGCATCGTTGACGACTTCAAAGGTGCCCTCGGGAGTAGTAATGCACATCCCGACCGTCGAGCTGCCCATCACGGCGCGAAGGAGCCGATAGTCGTCGACAACCTCAGCAGGTTCAGACCAATGGGATATCGGTTCCCGCGTTGTCATGGCTACACCCCCCGCTTGGACAACCTCGAACTCGTCCTGGATTCGCAAGAGCACTTCTTGATTGACGTTAGTCAAATCGCTGTCCGTTTAACGAAGTCAGGGCAAAATCCCAGCGGGTCCCCCACAGCTGGGGTTGTGCTTCCGGCCGGCGTGTATCGGCTGCACGTGGTCGGACATCGCCGTGGGATCGACGCGCCGGTCAGCGCCCCGTAACGATTGCCGCTGCCCGCGACGATAATGACGGCATGACCAACAAGATGAGCCTTACCCTGCTGACCGCGGTCGCCGCGGCCACGCTCCCCCTTGCAGTCGCACCTGCCGCGCAAGCGGAAATCTGCGGTGACGTCGGCGGTCGCCACGTCAGCGTCGGCGGTTGCACCCCGGGCATCGGCGGCATTGCCGACGCGGCGGTGGCCGGCGCCGCGGTGGCCGATGTGGCAGGGGTGGATCGCTACGGTTTCGCCGAGCCCTACCCGATCAACACGTGGCCTGCCTTCCCCGGCGAAGCGCCGTGCATCTCCCCCGCAGGCCTTCCGTACTACACGCCCGGAAACGCGCCCTGCTACTGATCTGAACAGAACGACTTCGCGCCCCACGGCAATCAGCCGTGGGGCGCGAGTCGTTTTTGCGGTCAGTGCCGAAAGCGCCCCTCGGACGCGAGACTCGCGCCGTCGTGCCAAGCTGGCAGCGTCGGCCACTTTCCGCGGTAGACTGGCTCTCGAGTCCGGTTGGTTCATGTTTGGACGAATAGCTTTTATTTGTGAATAGCTATTCTTCCGAACTCAGGACACTTACCGATTCACAGGTCTCGAACAGCGGGGACCGTCAGTGGGCCCGCTGTCACTCCCCCTGACGGTTGCCATCACGCAGGGGGTTACCCAATGCACACCGAATCCCAGTGGCGGTACCGGGCATATCGCAAAGGTCTGCGCCTGGTGAAGTACAAGCAAGCATCATCGGCGTACACCAAGTACGGGCCCTACGCCCTGGTAGATGTGTCGACGAACAGCATCGCGGCCGCACATCTCGACGCAGAGGCCGTTGAACGCGAATTGTTCGCAGACGTGTGAGAGGCACAGCGACACTGATCCGCTGTTAGCCTCATGCGTCGTGGCTGAACTGGTTCTCTACGACGTCCGCGACCGGGTCGCGGTCATCACCGTCAACGATCCCGAGCGCCGAAACGCGGTCACCGAGGGCATGTCCGCCCAATTGCGCGACGCAGTCCAGCGGGCCGAAGCAGACGACGCCGTCCATGCCGTCGTTGTCACCGGAGCAGGCAAGGCCTTCTGTGCCGGCGCAGATCTGTCCGCCCTCGGGGCTGCAGCGCGCGAGGGCTTGGAACGCATCTACGCCGGCTTC
>CAIOYU010000240.1 GCA_903862565.1 uncultured Actinomycetes bacterium
CGATCCATCAGAAGGCGGCAGCTCTGGTGCAGTCCATGGCCACCAATCACGCCCTAGCAGATGGCAACAAACGCACCGCCTGGGCGGCAACCCGACTGTTCTACGGATTGAACGACTACCGCATCACCGCCACCGAGGACGAGCGCTTCGAGTTGATCATCGCGGTGGCAACCCGCGAGTTGGACACCGTCACCATGATTGCGGCCCGGCTCGCGCAGACAGCTGTCAGCTGCTAGCGGATCCCGTCGACGACAAGTCCGAGGCGTCACCCGGCGCAGTCGCTAAAAGCTGTGCCGCTGAGGGCTCGACCGAACACGGCACCCGTCTGGCCGAGTAACCCTGACGGCAGCGCCGGCACAGGGCAGCATGGGGGCATGACCCCGACGCTGCTGTGGCTCCGCCGCGACTTGCGACTGGACGACCTTCCGGCGTTGCTCGACGCCGCTGACGGCGGGGCCGAGGTTCTGGCGTGCTACGTGCTCGACCCGCGATTGGAAGCCAGCGCGGGACTGCGACGGCTCCAGTTCCTCGGGGACTCGCTGCGCGCGGTGAACGACGCTCTCGACGGCCGGCTGTTCATCACCCGCGGACGTCCCGAGGAACGCATCGCCCAGATCTGTGCGGCGATCGACGCGAAGGCCGTGCACATCTCGGCCGATTTCAGTCCGTTCGGATCCCGCCGCGACCGGGCGGTGGGGGCGGCGCTGACCGCGGCCGGCGCCGAACTGGTGGCCACCGGTTCCCCCTACCTGGTCTCCCCGGGACGGGTCACCAAGGACGACGGCACCTCGTACAAAGTTTTCACCCCGTTCTTCCGGCGGTGGCGTGAGGTCGGCTGGCGCGCCCCGGCGAAGTCCGCCGCGTCGGACGTCCAGTGGATCGACCAGTCCGCGGTCCGCGGACTCCCCGAACCTGCCGATGCACCCGATCCCGCTGTGGCACTTGATCTTCCGGCAGGGGAGGCAGCCGCCCGGCAGCAGTGGGCGGAGTTCCTCGCCGACGGCGTCGCCAACTACGCCGGAGACCGGGACCGGCCGGACAGGCCCGGAACCAGTCGCATGTCAGCCCACCTGAAGTTCGGCACGATTCACCCGCGGACGATGGCCGCTGAGTTGGACCTGCGGGAGGAGGGACCCGCGGCGTACCTTCGGGAACTGGCGTTCCGCGACTTCTATGCCGACGTCCTGCACCAGTGGCCGCACAGTGCCTGGCGGAACTGGAACTCCAACTTCGATGCCATCGAGGTCGACACCGGACCCGACGCGAAGGCCGCGTTCGAGGCCTGGAAGCAGGGCCGCACGGGCTATCCGATCGTCGATGCCGGGATGCGCCAACTCAGCCAGTCGGGGTTCATGCACAACCGGGTGCGGATGATCGTGGCGTCGTTTCTGGTCAAGGATCTGCACCTGCCGTGGCAGTGGGGCGCGGCCTGGTTCATGGAGCAGTTGGTCGACGCCGACATGGCCAGCAACCAGCACGGTTGGCAGTGGTGCGCGGGCTGTGGCACCGATGCCGCGCCCTACTTCCGGGTGTTCAACCCGACGGCACAGGGCGAGAAGTTCGATCCATCCGGCGACTACGTCCGACGGTGGGTGCCCGAACTGGCGGGTCTGGGCACCGAACCGGCGGGAGCCAAACCCGGGGAGGTCCATCGGCTGAAGTCCGGCCGTCCGGCCGGCTACCCCGAGCCGATCGTGGACCACGGGACAGAACGCACCGAGGCACTGCGACGGTATGGGCTGCTCGGCTGACGGCGGTGTGCCAGAATGCTTCTTAGTCGAATTCGGATCAAGCCGACAGGAGCCATGATGGCGAACACCGAGGTGGAGCGTTACACGGAGGTCGACCCCGCTGACGTCCCGTCCGCCGCCTGGGGCTGGAGCAAGATCAACCCCCGCGGCTGGTATGCGTTGGGGATCTTCATCATCCTGTTCCTGCTGGGCATGCTGCACGGCAACCACATCGGCCACGTCGAGGACTGGTTCCTCATCGCCACCGCGGCGCTGGTCGCGGGTGTCATCATCCGCGACGTCATCATGCGCAAGCGCGGCTTGCTCCGCTAAGAGGTCCTGCCGGCCGCCACTGATTGGTGCGGATTTCTCCGGCTACGCGGCGTGTCGCGTGCGAAACCGCACCCAAGGTTCGCCCCCCTTCAGCGGCCAGCTGTCCACACGCCCCGCCCAATCGCGTGCGATCCAGCTACCCGCCTTCAGCGGCCAGCTGTCCGCACGCGGCGGCAATCTCGCGCCCGCGCGTATCACGAACGGTGCATGTCACTCCCTGCGCCCGCACGCGCCGGACGAACTCACGCTCCAC
>CAIOYU010000241.1 GCA_903862565.1 uncultured Actinomycetes bacterium
CCTTGGTGGCGTGGTGGACCTGACAGCCGTAACCGGGCACGGTGCACCCCGGATGCGAACACCCACGATCCCTGTCGTGCAACACAATTCGCTGGTCGGCAGTGGCGATGCGCTTGGTCCGCCCCAGCCACAGCGCGCGGCCGGAGGGCCGGTCGAAAATGCTGAGATAGTGGTAGCTGTGGGACGCCATTCGGATGAGGTCCGACATCGGGATGAGGGTGCCGCCGGCAGTGGTGGCAACTCCAGCCTTTTCCTGCAGGTCCTGCAGGCTTGCTGAGACGATCACAGTGACCGGCAGACCGTTGTGCTGGCCAAGTTTCGGATCACCAAGCAGACTGCGCGCCATCGCGGACAGCGCATCGTGCTGGCGCTGACCGACGCTTCGCCGATCGGCTTCGGCCTGCTCCGCGGTCGGTTCGACACCTACGGCCGGGGTCTGATCCGACGGGTTGCACACACCCGGTGCCGCCAACTTGGCGAACAGCGCGTCAAGTTCGGCCCGCAGGGCTGGAGTGGCCCACAGTCGGCCCTGACTCATCCCGTCGCGACGCTGCGGACCCCAGGTGAAGCCGCGGCGCAACGCGCGGTCCGCGTCGCTGAACGTGCCGTCGGGGTTGAGAGCAACCGCGAGTTGCGCCGCGAGTTTGGCGAGTTGGTCCGGCCGCAGTCGAGTGGCGTGATCGGCCAGGAACGCCTCGGCGTTGTCCTTCTCAGCGATCGGTACAGCGATCGGCAGTCCGGCCAGGAATCGCTGAATAACACGGACATGTTCGACGTCGAGTTCACCGGCCCGCCACACCTCGGCGGTTGCAGGAAGGCGGGCCGACAGTGGCTCGCCGGTCAACGAGGTGCGCGCGGCCAATGGCCCGGCCAGATCGGCTCGGCGGAGTGCGTCGGCCGGACTGATCCGCAGCCAGTCGGCCAGGACCCGGTGGAACGCCCCACCGATCTCGCTCACATCGCGACTCCGCAACTCCACCGCGATATCCGCGCGCAGCACGGTCTGCCGACGGTTCAGCTTCTCGCAGCGCCCAGCCAGTCGCACCAGTTCTGCCGCCGGCAACGCGGCAAGGTCAATCCCGAACAGGACGTCCAGCGCGGCGTCGATTTGCGCCATCGAGTACGACATTTCTATCGAACGCATGTTCGAATGATAACGGTCGCATCTGACACAAATGGTGTTCAATCGAGTCGGAAACGGCCGCCCCGGACCCGGGCTAGGCGCTGGCTTTGCGCCGCCGCGGTGCCCGTTTAGGTGCCGGCGGCCCGAGCAGTTCGGCCAGGAACTTGCCGGTGTAGCTGTCCGGGCTCGCGGCGATGTCCTCCGGTGTCCCCTGAGCGACCACGGTCCCGCCGCCCGCTCCCCCTTCGGGGCCCATGTCGACGATCCAGTCGGAGGTCTTGATGACATCGAGGTTGTGTTCGATGACGATCACCGAATTGCCTTTGTCGACAAGCCCGTTGATGACACGGAGCAGCTTCCGGATGTCTTCGAAGTGCAGCCCGGTGGTGGGTTCGTCGAGGATGTACACGGTTCTGCCGGTCGAGCGCTTCTGCAACTCCGCCGCCAGTTTCACGCGCTGCGCCTCACCGCCGGACAGCGTCGGCGCCGACTGACCCAGCCGCACGTAGCCCAATCCGACATCGACCAACGTCTTGAGGTAACGGTGGATCGAACTGATCGGCTCGAAGAACTCCGCGGCGTCCTCGATCGACATGTCGAGCACCTCGGAGATGGTCTTGCCCTTGTAATGGACTTCGAGGGTCTCGCGGTTATACCGGGCGCCCTGGCACACCTCGCAGGGGACGTAGACGTCGGGCAGGAAGTTCATCTCGATCTTGATGGTGCCGTCACCCGAACACGCCTCGCAGCGGCCACCTTTGACGTTGAACGAGAACCTGCCCGGCTGGTAGCCGCGGACCTTGGCCTCGGTGGTGGCGGCGAACAGTGAGCGGATCTTGTCGAACACACCGGTGTAGGTGGCCGGGTTCGACCGCGGGGTCCGACCGATCGGCGACTGATCGACGCGGACGAGTTTGTCGACGTGCTCCAGGCCGGTGACCCGGGTGTGGCGGCCGGGAACCAGACGTGCCCCGTTGAGTTTGTTGGCCAGCACGGTGGCCAGGATGTCGTTGACCAGAGTCGACTTACCCGAGCCCGAGACGCCGGTGACCGAGGTGAGCACCCCCAGCGGAAAGGCCACGTCGATGCCGTGCAGGTTGTGTTCGCGGGCGCCGACGACGGTGAGTTGCCGCTTGCGGTCGATCGGGCGGCGGTTCTCGGGAAGCTCGATGCGGAGCTTGCCGGACAGGTAGGCCCCGGTGATGGAGTTGGGGTTGGCGAGCAGTTCCTTGTAGGTGCCGCTGTGCACCACCCGTCCGCCGTGCTCGCCTGCGGCCGGGCCGATGTCGACGATCCAGTCGGCGTGGGCGATGGTGTCCTCGTCGTGCTCCACCACGATCAGGGTATTGCCCAGATCCCTTAAGCGGGTGAGGGTTTCGATCAGGCGACGGTTGTCCCGCTGGTGCAGTCCGATAGAGGGCTCGTCCAGCACGTAGAGCACACCGACCAGACCCGAGCCGATCTGGGTGGCCAGCCGGATGCGTTGCGCCTCACCGCCGGACAACGTGCCCGCCGCCCGGTCCAGCGACAGATAGTCCAACCCCACGTCGAGCAGGAAGCCCAGCCTGGACTGCACCTCTTTGAGCACCTGCCCGGCGATCGCCTGCTCGCGGGTGCCCAGCGTGAGTTCGTTGAGGAACTCCGAGCAGTCCGCGATCGACAACGCGCAGACCTCGGCGATGGACTTCTTCCCCAGCGCCCCCGCAGCCAGAGTGACGGCAAGGATCTCCGGCTTCAAGCGGGTTCCGTTGCACTCCGGGCACGGAACGTCGCGCATGAAACCCTCGTAGCGTTCCTTCATCAGTTCGGAGTCGGTCTGCTCCATCCGACGCTGAAGGAAGGCCATGACGCCTTCGAATTCCGCAAAGTAGGAGCGCGTGCGGCCGTAACGGTTGCGGTAGCGCACGTGGACCTGCTCGTCGCAGCCTTCCAGAATCGCCTTGCGCGCCTTGGCCGGAAGCTTGCGCCACGGGGTGTCGGTGTCGAAGCCCATCACCTCGCCGAGCCCGGCCAGCATCCGGGTGAAGTACTCCGCGCTCTGCCCCATCGCCCATGGCGCCACCGCACCCTGCGCCAGCGTCATCTCCGGGTCGGGGATGACGAGGTCGGGGTCGACCTCCTTGCGGATGCCCAGGCCGCTGCACTCCGGGCAGGCGCCGTAGGGCGAGTTGAACGAAAACGACCGCGGCTCAAGGTCGTCCACGGCCAGCGGGTGTCCGTTGGGACAGGCCAGCTTCTCGGAGAAGCGCTGTTCCCGATGCGGGTCGTTGTCGTCTCGGTCGACGAAGTCGAGCACCACGATGCCGTCGGCCAGGCCCAGGGCGGTCTCCACCGAGTCGGTCAGCCGTTGCTTGGCGCTGGTCTTGACCGTGAGCCGGTCGACGACCACCTCGATGTCGTGCTTCTCCTGCTTCTTCAGCGTGGGCGGGTCGGTGAGGGGGTGGACGACTCCGTCGACCCGGACCCTGCTGTAGCCCTGGGTGTTCAGCTTGTCGAAGAGGTCGACGAACTCACCCTTACGGGTGCGGACCACCGGGGCGAGCACCTGGAACTTGGTGCCCTCCGGCATGGCCAGCACCTGGTCGACGATCTGCTGCGGGGTCTGCCGGGCGATGTGCTCGCCGCAGACCGGGCAGTGCGGAGTGCCGGCGCGGGCGTACAGCAGACGCAGGTAGTCGTAGACCTCGGTGATGGTGCCGACCGTCGACCGCGGATTGCGGTTGGTGGACTTCTGGTCGATCGACACCGCCGGGGAGAGACCTTCGATGAAGTCGACGTCGGGCTTGTCCATCTGACCGAGGAACTGCCGGGCGTAGGCGCTCAGCGACTCGACGTAACGGCGCTGGCCCTCGGCGAAAATGGTGTCGAAAGCCAGCGACGATTTGCCCGACCCGGACAGGCCGGTGAAGACGATCAGGCTGTCCCGCGGGAGGTCGAGGTCGACGCTGCGGAGATTGTGCTCGCGCGCGCCCTTGACGATCAGCCGGTCCACCCGCCCATGCTATGTGCCTCGTCCGACAGCAGTACGGTGGCCTCATGACTCAGGTTGACGACACCTATACCGGTCACGTGGAAACCCAGACCGCGGCCCGACGCACCCTGCCGGGCGTTTCGATCATCAAGATGTCCGTCGGCCCGATGGACAACAACACCTACCTGGTGACGTGTGCGAACACCGGGGAGTCGTTGCTCATCGACGCGGCCAACGACCCCGACCTGCTGGTGCAACTCGTGGATGACCACGCCCCGAAGCTGGAGCTGATCGTCACCACCCATCAGCACTTCGACCACTGGCAGGCCTTGGAGGCGGTGGCGGCCGCCACCGGCGCACCCACCGCGGCCCACCAACTCGACGCCGAAGCACTGCCGGTGCTCCCGAACCGGTTCCTCGCCGGCGGGGACGTCATCGTGATCGGCGACCTGGACTTTGACGTCATCCACCTGCGCGGCCACACCCCCGGATCGGTGGCGCTGGCGCTGAGGCCCTCGGGCGAGCGGACGGCCGTGCAACTGTTCACGGGCGACTGCCTGTTCCCGGGCGGAGTGGGAAAGACTTGGGAGCCAGGGGCTTTCGAGGAACTGCTGGGTGACGTCACCAGCCAGATCTTCGGGATCTATGGCGACGACACCGTCGTCTATCCCGGTCACGGCGACGACACCACGCTCGACGCCGAGCGGCCGCATCTTGCGGAGTGGAGTGAGCGGGGTTGGTAATGCCGGGTTGTTCTCGGATGAGATCACCGCTCCCCAGAAGGTGATCGGGTGTCAGAAACGGGCGTAGCGTGAGTGTCTAATGACTTGCGCATCCGATGAGTCCCCGCTATTTGATGCCACGCGAACCGCGAGAAGCGGACTAACCCTCTCGCTACTGCGGGCCAGCACCGAGGTGGCGTTTGAGGCCGCCTTCGAGCACTCGTACAACGCAATGGTCATCACCGACGCCGACTTCGACGGCGGCCCCTTCATCCAGCGTTGCAACCCGGCCTTCTGCGCGATGACCGGGTACACGGAGAAGGAGTTGATCGGGCAGTCCCCACGCATCCTTCAGGGACCCGACACCGATCGACAGCTCATTGATCAACTCAAGCGCACGATTCGGGCCGGGGAGTTCTTCGAGGGCAGCACCGTCAACTACCGCAAGGACGGCGGGTCCTATCTCGTTGAGTGGAACATCTCACCGGTGCGCGATGCCGACGGTGTCATCGTGGCCTACATCTCGATCCAGCAGGACATCACGGTGCGCATTTCGGCGGAGCGCGAGGCGGAGGAGGCCCGTGTCGCAGAGTCCGAGGCGCTGCTTCGGGCCGCTGGCGATTCGCTGCTTGATCCACAGGTGCTCTTAGAAGCAGCGAGGGATTCCTCCGGGCAGATCGTCGATTTTCTTTACCGTGATGTCAACCGGGCGACGTGTGACTACCTCGGGTTGTCTCGTGTGGAGTTGATCGGGCGCGGGGTGGTGGAGACCATGCCGGGCATCAGGGACACGCTGCTCATCAGTTACATACAGTGTTTGGACACCGGAGAGCCGCTAATACTCAGTGACTTTTCCTACGACAACGAGATTCTCGCCGACTCCCGCCGCTACGACCTCAGAGCGACCCGAACGACGCCAACGTCTATCGCCCTTACGTGGCGCGATGTCACCGACCGATTCCAGAGCGTGCAGCGCCTGGCGGCCTCCGAACGGAGTTACCGACTGCTGGCGGAGAACGCCACCGACGTGATTGTCCACGTTCGGGACGGGACGGTCGTCTGGGTCTCACCGTCAGTGAGCGGGTTACTCGGCGCACCGGACTCGTACTGGGTCGGTCGCCCAATCCGGGAGGTCATCCCACCCGAAGATGCACCGGCCTTCGCCCGCAGGATGGCGACCCTCGCCTCGGGCGAAACCGTTTCGGACCGTATCCGGGTTGTCTCGATGGACGGGGTCACCCACTGGATCAGCCTGCGCGCCCAGCCTTTTTACGACGACGCGGGTCACGTGGATGGCTTCCTCGCCTCGCTGCGCGCGATCGACGACGAGGTGGCGGCACAGCAGGAGCTGGCCCGCTACAAACAGTTGATCGAGACATCCAGCGTCGGGACCGCCCTGAGCAATCTTGATGGATCGATGGCCGTGGTGAACCAAGCGATGTGCGACCTGGCGGGCTTCGACATGGACACCGCACTCCACATGAGCTGGACGCAAGTCATTCCTGAACCCCATCTACATGCTCTGCTGGGGGCGATCGACGACCTGCTTGCGGGCCGTATCGACAGCTACCGGGGTGAGCACGTTTTCATCCACGCGGACGGGCATCCGCGTTGGATCGACATGTCGTTGACCGTCATGCGAAAGCCGGACGGTCAGCCCGAATATGTCATCTTCCAGTCCGTCAATATCACCGCCGAGATTGAGGCGCGTGAGCAACTGGAATCGGCGCGTGGGCTGTTGGCCGCGAGTGCGGACTCCATGCTCGATCCGCAGGTGCTAATGGAAGCGGTGCGGGACCCCGCCGGGCAGGTGCTCGATTTCCGCTACATCAGCGCCAACCAGGCGACCCTGTCGTACCTCCGGGTTACCGAGCAGGAGTTCATCGGGCGCAGTGCCCTCGACACCCTGCCCAATCTGGAGGAATCGGGCCTGCTGGGGCGCTACGCCCAGTGTTTGGCCGACGGCGAGCCGGTCGTGCTCAATGATTTCTCCTACTTCAACCACATCATCGACGACGACCGCCGCTACGACATCCGGGCCACCCGCGCCGGTCCCGATCTGCTGACCCTGAGTTGGACGGATGTCACCGAGCGTTTCCACACCGCCAAGCGCATCGCCTCCTCCGAACGGGCCTACCGCCTGCTGGCTGAGAACTCCAGCGACATGGTCACCCACGTTCGCGACGGCAGGTTCGCCTGGACCTCGCCCTCGGTCGCGGATGTCGTTGGTGGGTCGCCCGAGTATTGGGTGGGTCGGCAAGTGCGGGAGATCATTCCGCCCGAGGATGCAGCCGCCTTTGCCGCCAGACTGGCGACACTTACCGCAGGCGGCACCATCCAGCAACGCATCCGGGTGGTCGCAGTTGACGGCGTCACCCATTGGGCTGACCTTCACGCCAGGCCGCTTTACGACGACGATGGGCACCAGGACGGGTTTACCGACGCGCTTCGTCTCGTCGATGACGAAGTGGCCGCCCAGCAGGACGCGGAGCAGTCGCGGCGGCAACAGGCCCGAGCCGATGCCCTGTACCGGCAGTCGGTGGACAGTGCGGCGGTCGGGACGTGTCTGATCAACCCCGAGGGCGGCTTCGTTGACGTCAACCAGGCGGTGTGCGAGTTCTTCGGCTACGACGCCGAAACCCTGAAGAGCAAAACCTGGCAGGAACTGACCGCCGAGGCTTACATGCAGGCCGATCTGGAACACGTCGCCGATGTCCTGGCGGGCCGCATCGAGTCCTACCGCATGACCAAGCAGTACATCCACGCCGACGGGCACCCGATCTGGGGCGATCTATCCGTCGGGTGTATCCGCGACAGCGACGGGCACGTCGAGGTCTTCATATCCCAGATCAACGACATCACCGCTCAGGTTCAGGCCCGTGAGCAGCTTGAGGAAGCCCGTCGGGAGCAGCAGCGGGATGACGCGCGCTATCGCAATTCCATCGACAACGCCTCCGTCGGGATGTGCATGGTCACACCGGAAGGTCGTCTCCAGAACGTCAACCGGGCGATGTGTCAGCTCTTCGGCTACGAGGCTGAAGCGATGAACGGAACGCACTGGCAGGACTTCACCGCTCCAGAGTTCCTCGACGCGGAATTGAACAGCGTCAACGGAATCCGGGAAGGTCGCATCGACTCTTACCGGATGGTCAAGCACTACCGGCATGCCGATGGACATCTGGTCTGGGGTGACCTGTCGGTCAGCGGTGTCCGCGACGAGAACGGCAAACTGGAGCATATGGTCGCCCTGATCACCGATGTCACCGCCAGGTTTGAGGCCGACGAACTCAATCGCGTTCTGGCTCAACAGCTTCAGCAGCAGACCGACCGGATGAAGTCCGAACTTGACAGTGCCGCCGCCTACATGGCGTCGCTCATGCCGAGTGGCCTGCAAGGCCCGGTCACCGCGTCATCGCGGTATCTGCCCTCACGGGAACTCGGCGGGGACTGCCTCGACTACTACTGGATCGACGACGATCACCTCCTCATCAAATTGATCGACGTCTCCGGACACGGCCTTGAACCCGCCCTGCTGGCAGTATCGGTGCACAACCTGATGCGCTCCGGCTCGCTGGCCCGCGAGACCTTGCTCTCACCCGAGGCGGTGCTGACCGAACTCAACCGCCTCTTCGTGATGGAGCAGCAGAGCGATCACTACTTCACGATGTGGTACGGCATCTACGAAAAGTCCACCCGCACCCTTCGCTACGCCAGCGCGGGTGCCCCTCCTGCCCTCGCGTTCAATGCTGCGACCGGAACCGCCATTGCATCAACTGCGTTGTCCACCCCAGCCTCACCCGTCGGGGTTTTCGAGGACACCGAGTTCACCTCACGCACCTACCACGTGCCCCCTGGGTGTCAGATCCTCATCTACAGCGACGGCGCGAGTGAGATCACTCTCGCCGATGGTCAGCAATTGACGGGGGCGGCCTTCGAGGACCTGACCAATCGGGTTGCCGCATCACCGGACTGGTCCCTCGATGACCTCATTGACGAACTACGCGCCCTGACACCAACAGAGGTTTTCGAGGACGATTTCTCGCTGATTCAACTGACCTTCGACTGACGTGTGCGACGCCATTGGAGATACGGCAATTGATCGCCGCCCGGATCGGCTTCTGCTTAGCACTCTCGGATGTCCCCGGCACGTCCGTCATCGCTTCCCCCGTCTATTGCCCTCTCACGATACTCCGGTTTCCCGGGCGGAGTGGGAAAGACTTGGCAGCCAGGGGCTTTCGAGGAACTGCTGGGTGACGTCACCAGCCAGATCTTCGGGATCTATGGCGACGACACCGTCGTCTATCCCGGTCACGGCGACGACACCACGCTCGACGCCGAGCGGCCACACCTGGCGGAATGGCGAGAGCGCGGCTGGTAGCAACCCGTCAGCGGCGCGAGCTTGCAGCGGTCTGAGCTAGCCCCTCGACGAATAAATCGAGACTGGCCGCCGGGATGAAGCTCCTGCTCCCAATCTTGACGGGTACCAGATCGCCGCTCCCCAGCAAGTCAAGCGTCGTCGGACTCGTCTGTGATGCTGCGCCGCACCCCCCTGGGAACCGGCGTGAGTCCGATCACCCGATAGGCGGTCCCGCGGGAATAACCAGACCGCCACCCCCCGTGACTACGGGGCCACCGCCGAGCGACGGAGCGACGGCAATTTGGAGTGGCCCGCCGTTGGCTGGCACTACGACGTCACCGGGCTGGTAACCGTGGTCACCAGA
>CAIOYU010000242.1 GCA_903862565.1 uncultured Actinomycetes bacterium
AACACCACCGCCAGCGGAAACGGCATTCCTGTCAGCGCGGCCAGGGCCTGCCCGCCGAACAGCCCCACCAGGCCGTCCCAGGCGATCGAGGAGAGCCACTGGATCACCGCGACCAGCGGGACCGTCGTCCCGAACGCCATCCGCGCTGCGGGAAGCTGAGCCGTTCCGGTGCGCGGCCCCCAGGTGGACAGGTAGGCCACCGGCACCGCACCGAGGATCGTCCCGATCACCATCGCCAGCAGTCCCAGCCAGAACCCCAGGCCCAGCGCCACCGCCAGCGTGCCGGTGAACAGCACCGTCATGTTCACCTGCGGGGCGAACCACACGGTGAACAGCCGACGCGCCGTGCCGTAACGGTTCGCCGCCGGCACCGGGGCGATGCCGTGGGTTTCGACCGCCAGATCGCCGGCACGCGTCGGCATCCGACCGGTGAAGGCGTCGTCGGCCAGGACGGCGCCGGTCGGCGGCAAGGCCCCGTGGGCGTGCGCTGCCATCAGCCCAGCCTAGATCGGTGGCCTAAGCTTGCCCGCTGTGATCACCCGTATGTCCGAGCTGTTCCTGCGCACCCTGCGCGACGACCCCGCCGACGCCGAAGTGCCCAGCCACAAGCTGCTGATCCGGGCCGGCTACGTCCGCCCGATCGGCCCGGGCCTCTACAGCTGGTTGCCGCTGGGCCTGCGTGTGCTGCGCAAGATCGAGAACATCGTCCGCGAGGAGATGGTTGCCATCGGCGGCCAGGAGATCCTCTTCCCGGCGCTACTGCCGCGCGCCCCTTACGAGACCACCAACCGCTGGACCGAATACGGCGACGGGGTGTTCCGGCTCAAGGACCGCCGCGACAACGACTACCTGCTGGGTCCCACCCACGAGGAACTGTTCACCCTCATGGTCAAGGGGGAGTACAGCTCCTACAAGGATTTCCCGGTGCTGCTGTTCCAGATCCAGGCCAAGTACCGCGACGAGGCGCGTCCCCGGGCCGGGATCCTGCGCGGCCGCGAGTTCGTCATGAAGGACTCGTACTCCTTCGACGTCTCCGACGAGGGCTTGCGCGAGGTGTATCTCAACCACCGCGAGGCCTATCAGAAGATGTTCTCGCGCATGGCGATTCGCTACGTCATCGTCTCCGCCGTCTCCGGGGCTATGGGTGGCAGTGCCAGCGAGGAATTCCTCGCCGAGAGCGACGTCGGCGAAGACACCTTCGTCCGCTGCCTGGAGTCCGGCTACGCCGCCAACGTCGAGGCCGTCACCGTCGCCGCACCGCAACCGGTGGCGTTCGACGGACTGCCCGACCCGGTGGTGCACGACACCGGCGAGACCCCCACCATCGCCACCCTGGTGGACTGGGCCAACGGCACCCGCCCGGCCGAGTGCGGGGGCCGGGAGGTCACCGCCGCCGACACGCTCAAGAACGTCCTGCTCAAAGTCCGTGTGCCCGGCGGCGATTGGGAATTGCTTGCGATCGGGTTGCCGGGGGACCGTGAGGTGGACGACAAGCGTCTGGGCGCCGCCCTCGACCCGGCCGAGTACGCGATGCTCGACGACGCCGACTTCGCCAGGTACACGTTCCTGAAGAAGGGGTACATCGGCCCGAAGGCGTTGCTGGCCAATGGTGTTCGCTATCTGGTGGACCCGCGGGTCGCCGACGGCACGGCCTGGATCACCGGGGCCGATGAACCCGGCAAGCATGTGGTCGGTCTGGTGGCCGGTCGCGACTTCACCGCCGACGGCACCATCGAGGCCGCCGAGGTGCGCGACGGCGACCCGTCCCCCGACGGTGCCGGGCCGCTGGTCAGTGCTCGCGGGATCGAGATCGGCCACATCTTCCAGTTGGGCCGCAAGTACACCGACGCCTTCACCGTCGACGTTCTCGGTGAGAACGGCAAGCCCGTGCGACTCACCATGGGCTCCTACGGCGTCGGGGTCTCGCGATTGGTGGCGGTCATCGCCGAACAGCAGCACGACGCACTGGGCCTGCGCTGGCCGGCGTCGGTCTCGCCGTTCGACGTGCACGTGGTGATCGCCAACAAAGACGCCGAAGCCCGGGCCGGCGCCGAGGCCCTGGCGGCCGACTTGGACCGGCGGGGACTTGAGGTGCTCCTCGACGACCGGACCGTCTCACCCGGCGTGAAGTTCAAAGACTCCGAACTGCTCGGCATGCCCTGGATCGTGGTGGTCGGCCGTGGCTGGGCCGACGGCATCGTCGAACTGCGCGACCGGTTCAGCGGCGACAGCCGGGAGGTCGCCGTGGCGGGCGCGGCTGACGAGATCGCCGCCGCGCTGGGCTGACCCCGGCTGAGGGGACCCTGCGTTGGTTGAGGAACCCTGCAGAGGGTTACTCGCACTTCTTCTGCGTGGCTCCTCACTCAATGAGAAGCGCACGGGGGAGGACACGGGGGAGCTCACCGGGAACGCAACGGGGAGTTACTCGCTTCCCCCCGGGAACGGCTCGGTCACCGGCCAGGCGCCGAGCACCCGCCGCCAGTGGGACGCGGTCACCGCGCACTGGGTCAGAGCGGTCGTGGCGAAGGCGCGGTCCTGCTCGGAGTCGGACTGCTCCAGCACCGCGCGCCACGCCACCGCGCAATCGCCCTCCATCCGGATCGCCAGCTTGGCGGCATCGACGGCGTTCTTGACCACGAACGGCAGTTGATAGCCGGCGGCGGGCAGGGGTGGCTTGACCGAGTCCCGGCCGAGCATCGCCAGGGCTGCCTCCCGGCGATCACGGTGTTCGGCCAGCGCCTTGGACACCAGATCGTTCTGCTCCGGCATGATGTGCGCCGACACGACGCCGTAGCCGTAGATCGCGGCGTGTTCGGCCGCGACCGCGTCGAACAGCGCCGCCTTGTCGGCGTCCCTCGGGCGGTCCGGGTCGGGGGTGGGTTCAGGTGACGTCATCGGGGCGCCTTCCCGGGCCGGGGCATCAGGCCCACCGTGTAGGACGCCGTGCAGGCAGCCGCGATGGATCCCATCAATCCCGCGCGGTAGCCGGATAACGTCGGCGTCAGCTTGGCTGCACTGTCGGCGGATTCCTGTAGCGCTTTGACCACATCCTGCAGTGACGGTGCGGGGGCCGGCTTAGCCGTCGGTGCGCCCGCGGGTGTGGCGGTGGCGGCGGATTCGGTCGGAGTGGGCTTCCCGGCCGCCCGCGCCAACTCCTCGACCAGCGCCGTGGCGTGCCGGCCGCGTTCGTCGGCGACCACCAGCAGTGCCGGAACGATGGGCCGGGGGGCTCCCTTGGCAGCCGCGGCCGCGAGGTCGCTGTCGCGCCGGGCTGCGGCCAACTGTGCCTCCAGCGGGTCCGGCTCGGGCGGTGCGCCGGTGCCACACGCGGTGGCCGATGCCGAGACGGCGGCCCCGAACAGCGCCAGCGCGAGTAGCCCGCGGCCGCCCTCGGTGAGGACGCGACGTCTGCTCGGCAGCGCCGGGGAGGCGGGATCGGGGTAAAGCACGCCAACATCCTGCCATTGCCGCTGCGGTCTCAGGCGTATCGTGGGGAACCGATCCACCGCGTCCGTCGATACGGCTGAACGCAACAACTCAAGATGAGGAGCCTCGCCGTGACGCAGCCGCCCACGGGTTTACCGTCGCCAGAGCGGGTGATCGAGCTTCTCGGCGACGAATTCGCTCGGGCCGGCTACGAGATCGAGGATGTGACGATCGACACCCACGGCCGCCAGCCGTGTGTCCGGATCGTCGCCGACGGCGACAACCCTCTTGACATGGACACGGTCGCCGAACTGTCCCGCTCGGCCTCGGCGGTTCTGGACGCCGTCGACACCGGGGACCGGGCCTACATCCTGGAAGTCAGCTCGCCGGGGGTGGACCGCCCACTGACTGCCGAAAAGCACTTCCGCCGTGCCCGCGGCCGCAAGGTCGAGATGCACCTGGCCGACTCGACCACCGTCGTCGGCCGCATCGGAGCGGTGACCGACGGTGCCGCCGACCTGGTGGTCCGGACCAAGGGCGGCTGGGCCGTCCGCCGCATCCCGCTGGCGGAGGTCCGCAAAGCCGTTGTCCAGGTTGATTTTTCCGGACCCAGCGCGCCGGAGCTGGAACTGCTGGGTGAGACGGTTGGAACGCACGGAACGGAGGTCGGGGCATGAACATCGACATGGCTGCACTGCACGCCATCGAGATCGACCGGGGCATCTCGGTCGACGAACTGCTGGACACCATCAAGACGGCTCTGCTGACCGCCTATCGCCACACCGAGGGCCACCAGCCCGACGCGCGCATCGAGATTGACCGCAAGAGCGGGATGGTTCAGGTGATGGCCAGGGAAACCGACGCCGACGGCAACGTCATCAGCGAATGGGACGACACACCGGAGGGATTCGGCCGCGTCGCCGCCACCACCGCCCGCCAGGTGATGCTGCAGCGATTCCGGGACGCCGAGAACGAACGGGTCTACGGCGAGTTCTCCGCCCGTGAGGGCGACATCGTTGCGGGAGTGGTGCAGCGTGACGCCCGCGAGAACGCTCGCGGCAACATCGTGGTGCATCTGGGCTCCGAGGCCAAGGGCTCGGAAGGCACCATCCGGCCCGCCGAACAGGTGCCGGGCGAAAGCTACGAACACGGCGAGCGGTTGCGCTGCTACGTCGTGGGCGTGACCAGGGGCACACGGGAACCGCGAATCGAGCTGTCCCGGACCCACCCGAACCTGGTCCGGAAGTTGTTCTCACTCGAGGTGCCCGAGATCGCCGACGGGTCGGTGGAGATCGTCGCGGTGGCGCGGGAGGCCGGGCATCGGTCGAAGATCGCGGTGCGTTCCAAGGTTTCCGGCCTGAATGCCAAGGGTGCGTGCATCGGTCCCATGGGCCAGCGGGTGCGCAACGTGATGAGTGAACTGGCGGGGGAGAAGATCGACATCATCGACTTCGATGAGGATCCCGCCCGGTTCGTGGCCAACGCGCTCTCCCCGGCGAAAGTGGTGTCGGTACACGTCATCGACGCGGCGGCCCGAGCGGCGAGGGTGATCGTCCCGGACTTCCAATTGTCGCTGGCCATCGGCAAGGAGGGGCAGAACGCTCGGCTCGCGGCCCGCTTGACGGGCTGGCGGATCGACATCCGCAGCGACGCCGCCGCAGCCGAGGGCGGGGCCGATCCGGCACCGGGCGCACCCGAGAGCGCAGCCCGCCGCGGGTAGTCGCAAGGTGTGGTCCGAACTCCGCTGCGGTGACGGTAGACTTAGCCGTGATCCAGCGCGAGATTCCTGCCGCTGACGCGCGCACCGAGTACCCGGTGCGGACATGCATCGGTTGCCGGAAGCGAGAGCTGGCCGCCGAACTGCTCCGGATGGTGGCGGTGACGACGGGGAACGGCCAGTACGCCGTGACCGTTGACACCGCGGGACACCGACCGGGCCGGGGTGCCTGGTTACACCCAGACGACCGTTGCCTCCAGGCAGCGGTGCGGCGGAGGGCTTTCGCACGAGCGTTACGGATCACCGGTTCACCGGACACATCCGCGGTGGTCGAGCATTTCCTTGGTCAAACGGGGGAAGGTTCGCCGCCGCGGCGACAGAAACAGGTAGCGAAGAACATGAGCACACCGTGAAGTTCCGACGATGACCATGCGTCGTAGCTAAACCCGAGGCGCGGCCGACTTACCGCTGCCTCTAGAGATGGAGATGTAGTGGCAGGTAAGGCCCGCGTGCACGAGTTAGCGAAAGAACTCGGTGTCACGAGCAAGGAAGTTCTCGCCCGGCTGAGTGAGCAGGGTGAGTTCGTCAAGTCGGCGTCGTCGACGGTGGAAGCACCCGTCGCGCGCCGGCTGCGGGAGTCCTACGGTGGCGGCAAGGCCCCCGAGAAGGCTCCTGAAAAAGCACCCGCGAAAGCCCCGGCGCCAGCGGCCCCCGTGGCCGCGGCGCCTGTTGCCGCTGCTCCGGACGCGCCGCCCGTGGCGGCTTCGCCCGGTCCGCGACCCGGCCCGGCCGCACCTGTGCCGGTACCTCCGGCTCAGCCTGCGCCGCCGGCCCCGCCCGTTCAGGCGGCCCCGCCCGCTCAGGCGGCCCCGCCGGTTCAGTCGGCTCCGCCTTTTCAGGCACCGGCTCCGACACGTCCTGCCGCTCCCGGCCCACGGCCCGGGCCGGCTGCTCCCAAGCCCGGGATCCCGCGGCCGCCGCGCGTCGGCAACAACCCCTTCTCGTCGGCACAGCCTGTCGAGCGGCCTGCGATGCCAAGGCCCCAGGGCCCCGGCGGTCCCGGCGCTCCGCGACCCGGTCCCGGCGGTATGCCGCCGCGTCCCGGTGGTTCGCGGCCCGGTGGTGCCACGCCCGGCAACATGCCTCCTCGTCCGCCCGGCGCACGCCCTGGTGCGCCCGGACGTCCCGGTGCCCCACGTCCCGGCGGTGGACCTCGTCCCGGCCCCGGTCAGGGTGCCCGTCCCGGTGGCGGTGGCGGTAACTACCGCACCGGCGGACCCGCCGGTGCCGGCGGTGCTGCGGCCGGTGGTTTCCGGGGTCGTCCCGGTGGTGGCGGCGCTCCTGGCGGTCCCCCCGGCGGTGGCGGAGGCGGTCGTCCCGGTCAGCGCGGTGGCGCGGCTGGTGCGTTCGGCCGTCCCGGCGGTGCGCCGCGTCGCGGCCGTAAGTCGAAGCGGGCGAAACGCGCCGAGTACGAGAACATGCAGGCCCCGGTCGTCGGTGGCGTGCGGTTGCCGCACGGCAACGGCGAGACCATCCGGTTGGCCCGCGGCGCGTCGCTGAGCGACTTCGCCGAGAAGATCAACGCCAACCCGGCCGCATTGGTCCAGGCGCTGTTCAACCTCGGCGAGATGGTGACCGCCACCCAGTCCGTGGGTGACGACACCCTCGAACTGCTCGGCAGCGAGATGAACTACGTCGTGCAGGTGGTCTCGCCCGAGGACGAGGACCGCGAACTGCTGGAGTCCTTCGACCTGACCTACGGCGAGGACTTCGGCGGCGA
>CAIOYU010000243.1 GCA_903862565.1 uncultured Actinomycetes bacterium
AGACCCGCGGCCTGACCCTGACCGGCGATGAGGTGTTCACCCGATTCGCCCGGACCGTTCCGCCGGAGTTCCAGTCGCTGCTCATCAAGGATGCGGCCGGCAAGCCGCTGCGCATCGTCGCCCCGCGCACACAGCAGCCGGCAGCGCTGGCCACCTGGCTCGACGCCCCGGTCAACGACTTCTGGACGAAGTACAAGACCGAACCGTTCAGCTACACGGGGTCGGGCTACACGGTCACCGGCCGCGTCGACGCGAACTCCCAATTCGCCTACACCGTCACGGCCGGAGGGGTTTCCACGCCGTACACCATGCGCAAACCCACGACGAAGGAGATATTCGCCTGTGACGGGCCGTTCGTCGGCGCCGCACAGCAGGGAGCGTTTCTCGCCGAGTTGTCAGCCGCGTTCAACCGCGGGGTGGCCGGCACTCCGTCGCAGTGGAACACCGTCGCCGCCTATTACCCTGCGGGACAACGCTGGAACGCCTACGCGAAGTTCTTCCACGAGATCAGCGTCGGCGGATTCGCCTACGGCTTCCCCTACGACGACGTCAACAGTCAGAGTTCGGTGCAGATTCTCGGCAACGCCCAGGCGCCCAGCCGGCTGACGATCTCGGTGCTGGCGGGTCGGACGGCGGGTGCTGTCGCACCGGTGACGCCCTCGTTGGCGGTGGTCGAGGCCATGGGGTCGGTGTCGCTGCTGCGCGATCCGGTGACCGGGACGGCCTACGTGCAATCCGCCGGATCGCCCGCGGTGGCGGTCACCCGTGCCGACTCCTACTGGACCGGCCCGGTACCTGTCACCCGCAGTGGGGCGACACTGCTTGCCGCAGCACGGGATTCGTCGGGCAAGCTGCGGGTACTCGACTCCAGCAGCTACGGCCAGTACGGCTGGACGCTGAATGAGAGCGGCCTGTTCACCGGGGAGCAGAAGTACGACACCACCACACTGCCCGGTGCGGAGACCCTCTTCGGGGTCGACGCCAACGGCGACGGCGTCATCGGATCGGCGCCGGTCTCACCACCGACACCCGCGACCAGTGGAGTCGACCCGCGGAAGTGGACGCTGACCTGGGCAGACGAGTTCAACGCCCGCAACGTCGCACCCGATCAGACCAAGTGGGGCTACGACATCGGCGGGGGCGGTTACGGAAACGCCGAGTTGCAGTACTACACCAACAGGCGCGAGAACGTCACCACCGATGCCAACGGCCACCTGGTGATCACCGCGATCAAGGAGAACCTCCCCGGGTCGGGATGCTGGTACGGAGCATGCCAGTACACCTCGGGCAGGATCCTGACCAAGAACCTGTTCACCCAACAGTACGGACGCTTCGAGGCATCGATGAAACTGCCGGCCGGGCAGGGGATGTGGCCCGCGTTCTGGATGCAGGGAGATGCCACCGGCTCAGCCGGAACCAGTTGGCCCGCGCGCGGCGAACTCGACATCATGGAGAACATCGGCCGGGAACCGGGAACCGTCCACGGGTCCCTGCACGGGCCCGGCTACTCCGGCGGGAACTCGATCACCGGCTCCTACACGTTGCCCTCAGGGCAGCGGTTCTCCGACGGTTTCCACACCTTCGCCGTGGAATGGGAGCCGAACGAGATTCGCTGGTACGTCGACAACACGCTGTACGAGACGCGCACCCGGGCCGACCTTCCGGCCGGTACACCCTGGGTGTTCGACCACCCCTTCTACCTGATTCTCAACTCCGCGGTCGGCGGACAGTGGCCCGGAAACCCCGACGGCACAACGGCGTTTCCGCAGCAGATGCTGATCGATTACGTCCGCGTCTACAAGCCGTCGACGGGACCGGCCCCGCAGTGAAGGCGCTAGCCGCGCTTGCTCCGGATCGCGTCCTCGACCTCGTCGGCCGAGATCGCCTTGGTGCAGAAGAACCAGTCCTCGCACTCCACGCCGGCTTCGCGGCCCTCGACCCGGTCCTCGGCCACGCCGCAGGAACCGGCGGGGGGCACGATCACCCGGTCCCCGGGGCGCCAGTCGGCCGGGGTCGCGACGCCGAAGTGGTCGGCGGCCTGCAGTGCCTTGATCACCCGCAGCAACTCGTCGAAGTTGCGGCCCAGGCTCAGCGGGTAGTAGATGATCGCGCGGATCATGCACTTGGGGTCGACGACGAACACCGCGCGCACCGCCTTGGTGGAGTCCTCGCCCGGCATGATCATCCCGTAGCGCTTGGCGACCTCCATGGTGATGTCGTCGATCAGGGGGAAGGTGACCTCGACGTCGTGCATGTCGCGGAACGTGATCTTCTCCTTGATGGTGCGCAGCCAGGCGATGTGGCTGTACAAACCGTCAACGGAGAGGCCCAACAACTGGGTGTTGTAGGCGGCGAACTGCTCCTGCATGGAGGCGAAGGTCATGAACTCGCTGGTGCACACCGGGGTGAAGTCGGCGGGGTGGGAGAAGAAGATGACCCACTTTCCGGCATAGTCGCCGGGGAAGTTGATGGGGCCCTGGGTGCTGTTCGCGGTGAAACTGGGGGCGGGGTCGCCGATGCGGGGCATGCCGGCGGGCGCCCCGGAATCCGTTGTCTCGGTCATGGGGAAAATCGTATCGGTCAGTGCACGCCTTCCATCAGGCGGCTGATCCGCGGCGCGAGACCCCACACCACCAGTCCCACCAGCACCGCGGTAACACCGATGATCCCGAAGTAGGCGAACTCATGCCCGGGGTCGTAGTAGCGGCCGAGCACCCCGGACATCGCGGTGCCCAGACCGACCGAGAAGAAGTACAGCGCCATCATCTGCGCGCGGAATGCGTTGGGCGCCAACTGGGTTGTGACCGACAGCCCGATCGGCGAGAGAAGCAACTCGGAGACTGCGAAAGCACCCATGATCACCACTACCGCCAATACCGGCACGGTGCGCCCGGAGCCGCCCGCCAACGGCAGGAACAGCAGGAACGCCAGCCCCATACCGATGACCCCGTAAGCGAACTTGCGCGGGGTGGTCGGGGCGCGCCGGCCCAGCTTCGTCCACATCAACGCGAACAGCGGCGAGAGCAGGATGATCCACACCGGTTCGATGGATCCGATCCAGCTCGACGGGGCCGTCCAGCCGAAGATCGACCAGTTGATCCGCTCGTCGGAGTAGACGGCCAGCACCGTGAAGATCTGCTGGAACAGCGACCAGAACACCGCGTTGGCGATGAACAGCGGAATGAAGGCGCGCACCCGGGTGCGTTCGACCTCGCTGACGCGCGAACTGGTCAGCATGGACACGAAGTAGGCAACCGAGGCAACGATGATCAATCCCGTGGTGACCTGGGACAGGTTGGCCAGCGTGACCACGCCGGTGGCGAAGCCAAGTACGACGGCCCCCACCACGGCCCCGGCGACGGCGGCTGCCCGAGCGAGGGCGTCCCGCGAGAGCGGGTGCGGCACGGTGCGACCGTGGTCGCCGAGTTTGCGCCGGTTGAGCACATACTGGGCAAGTCCGAAGGCCATGCCGATCGCGGCAGCGCCGAATCCGTAGTGGAAGCCCAGCCTGGTCTGCAGCAGACCCGTGATCAGTGGCCCGGCGAAGGCACCGATGTTGATGCCCAGATAGAACAGCGTGAAGCCGCCGTCGCGGCGCGGGTCGCCCTGGTCGTACAGCGTGCCCAGCAGCGAGGAGGCGTTCGCCTTCAGTGCACCGGAACCGAGACCGATCAGCACGAGGCCGACAGCCACGCCGGTCAGGCCCGGGATGAGCGCCAGTGAGATGTGGCCGCACATGACCACCACGCCGCCGTAGAACAGGGTGCGCTCCATGCCCAGCACCCGGTCGGCGACCCACCCGCCGAGCACCGTCGAGAGGTAGACGAATCCGCCGTAGGCGCCGACGATGCCCGTTGCCGTCGCCTTCGGCAGGCCGAGCCCGCCATCGGTCAGCGAGTAGTACAGGTAGTACCCGAGGATCGTGAGCATCCCGTAGAACGAGAAGCGCTCCCACAATTCGACGCCGAAGAGGTTGACGAGGCCCGCAGGGTGGCCGAACCGCGTACCGCCCGCGGGTTGCGCAAGATCAGTCACGCGCTCACCCTGCCACGAACGACGCAGCCGCGGCATAGGATCACGCGGTGCGCAGCAGGCGTGAGTTCTTCATCGATCTCGGCGCCGGCGTGGTCGGCGCCGCCGGGTTGACGATGACCGTCGCCTGCACACGCGGCGGGAGCGGCGGCGAGGCCGCCGGGTCGGGGGTCACGATCAAGCACCTCTTCGGCGAGACGCAGATCCCCGCACCGCCGAAGCGCGTGGTCAGTGCGGGGTTCACCGAGGGTGACGACCTGTTGGCCCTCGGGGTCGCGCCACTGGCCGTGACGGCCTGGTTCGGCGACCAGCCCTCCGGGGTGTGGCCGTGGGCGCAATCCAAGCTGGGGGATGCCAAGCCCGTTGTCCTGAACCTGGACAACGGAATTCAGGTCGAGCGGATCGCGCAGCTCAAACCCGACCTGATCATCGCGATCAACGCCGGCCTGGACTCCGCGACCTACCAGAAACTGGCCGCGATCGCCCCGACCGTCGCACAGGGGCAGGGGCCGGGGAATGGACAAGCCTTCTTCGAACCGTGGAAGGAGCAGGCCGCCGCAGTCGGCAAGGCGGTGTTCAAGTCCGATGACATGGCGCGCCTGATCGACGGGATCGACGAGAAGTTCAGCGCTGCAGCGCAATCCAACGGGCAGTTCAAAGGCAGGGAGGCGGTCCTGCTGGCGGGCCGGTTCTCCGGGGACACCATCACCGCGACCGCCGGCGGTTGGCGCACCGACTTCCTGACCGCCCTGGGCTTCGAAATCTCCAAGAGCGTCCGGGCACTGGCCGGCAGCGACGGTGTGGCAGAGATCCCGCGGGCCGACCTGGCGAGCACCCTGTCCGGGGCCGACGTGATCATCTGGACCACCGAGAGCGACGCCGAGCAGGCCGCACTGGAGGCCGACCGCTCCCTCGCCGAACTGCACGCCGCCCGCGGCAAGCGGGACGTCTTCACGTCCGCGGATCTGGCCGCAGCAATCGCCTACGCCTCGCCGCTGTCGTATCCGGTGGTGGCCGAGCAGTTGCCGCCACTGCTGGCCCGCGCGCTGGCCTGAGTCGCGGGTGTGGCTCGACGTGCTTGGATTGACTCCGTGACAAGCGACGTCGACATCCTGCCGGACGCACCCACACCGGGATTCGCCAGCGTCGGCAGCCGGTATTACCCGGTACTGGTCGCCGTCTTCACCGCTCTGGTGATCATCTCCAACGTCACCGCGACCAAGGGTGTGGCCTTCGGGCCGATCATCACCGACGGCGGCTTCATCGTCTTCCCACTGACCTACATCATCGGCGACGTGCTGGCGGAGGTTTACGGATTCCGGGCGGCACGCCGGGCGATCCTGCTCGGCTTCGCCATGAACGCTCTTGCCGCACTGGCGTTCTGGGTGACGGTATACCTGCCCGCCGCCGACTTCTACCCGAACCAGGAACACTTCGCCAACGTCGTCGGCGCCTACACCCAACTCATCGCCGCAGGACTGGCCGGCTTCATCGTCGGCCAGACCATCAACGCCTGGACGGTGGTGAAGATCAAGGAGCGCACCAAGGAGAAGCACCTGTGGGCACGATTGGTGGGCTCCACCTTCGCCGGTCAACTGGGCGACACCCTGGTGTTCTGCAGCATCGCCGCACACGCGATCGGCATCACCAGCTTCCGTGATTTCGCCGTGTACACCGCGCTGGGCTGGCTGTACAAGACCGCCGTCGAGGTGGTCATGCTGCCGATCACCTACCGTCTCATCGCTTACATCAAGCGCCGCGAACCCACCTACACCGCGATGGTGTGATGGGCGCGCCCGTTTACGATTACGGCGACCGGGCGCTGCTGCTGGAGTGCGAGTCCGGCGATGAGGTGCTGGATCTGGCCGCCGCACTGCGCGACGCCGATCTGCCGGGCGTGGTCGACATCGTTCCCGGAGCCCGCACCGTCCTGGTGAGCCTGCGCGATCCGGGCTTCCAGTCCCCCGCGCGCACCATACTGGCCGCCATCGGGCCGGGCGGATCCCGACGGCCGGAGCAACCGGGGCAGGCCGACGTCGTCATCGATGTGGCCTACGGGGGTGCGGATCTCGAGGAGGTCGCCGACCTGTTGCAGATGGAACCCCGAGCCGTGATCGACGCCCACACCGGCACGCCGTGGCGGGTCGGATTCGTCGGCTTCGCACCGGGTTTCGCCTACCTGGTCGGCGGAGACGCGCGCTTGACCGTGCCGCGCCGGGCCGAACCGCGCATCCGCGTGCCGGCCGGGGCGGTGGCGTTGGCCGGCGGATACAGCGGCGTCTATCCACGCGAATCCCCGGGCGGATGGCAACTGATCGGACGCACCGATTCCGTCCTGTGGGACCCCGACCGACCGCACCCGGCGCTGCTGACACCCGGTATGTGGGTGCGGTTCCGCTCCGTGTGTGCCCCGTGACCGCTCTGGAGGTGCTGCACACCGGTCCGCTGGCCATCGTGGAGGACCTCGGTCGCGCCGGCCTGGCCCATCTCGGGGTGACCCGCTCCGGGGCCGCCGACCGGCGCGCACACCGACTGGCCAACCGGCTGCTGGCCAACGCCGATGACTGTGCCAGCATCGAGACCGTCCTCGGCGGGCTGGCCGTGCGGGTCAGGGGCGGCGGGGTCGACATCGCGGTCACCGGGGCGGGCGCTCAGCCCTCCGTCGACGGAATCCCATTCGGGCTCAACAGTGTTCGACATGTACACGACGGCCAGCTGATCACCCTGGGGGTGCCGGCGTCCGGGCTGCGCAGCTACCTCGGGGTGCGCGGCGGCATCGCAGTCGACCCCGTCCTGGGCTCGCGCAGTCTCGACACCATGTCCGGGCTCGGCCCCCCTCCGTTGCGCCGCGGGCAACTGTTACCGGTGGGGACGCCGTCGGAGCACTTCCCCGCGGTCGACCAGGCGCCGGTGGCCGCGGTCCCGGCCGGAACCGTGACGGTGCGCGTGGTTCCCGGGCCGCGAGCCGACTGGTTCGACGACCCCGATGCGCTGGTGGTTACCGAGTGGGTGGCCTCCGACCAGTCCGACCGGGTGGGGGTGCGACTGCGCGGCAGGCCGCTCATCCCGCGGTGGCCGGACCGTCAACTGGCCAGCGAGGGCGCCACCCGCGGGGCCATCCAGGTGCCGCCCAACGGCCTGCCGGTGATCCTCGGCCCCGACCACCCGGTCACCGGCGGTTATCCCGTCATCGGGGTCGTCGTCGATGCCGACACCGACGCCCTGGCCCAGTTACGGCCCGGACAGGCGCTGCGCCTGACGTGGGTTCGTGCCACGGGCAAGCCCTCGGGCTGGTAAGCCTGAGCTTGTGAACGCGCAGGTGCACACCGCCCGTCTCATCCACACCAGCGACCTGGACGCCGAAACCCTCCAGCACGCACGGGAGCTGCTCGTCGAGGCCTACGGCGGTACGTTCACCGACGCCGACTGGGAACACGCCCTGGGCGGCATGCACGCCCTGATAGCCCACCGCGGCACCCTGATCGCGCACGGCGCGGTGGTACAGCGCCGGCTCCTGTACCGGGGGACCGCGCTGCGCTGCGGATACGTCGAAGGCGTTGCGGTTCGCGAGCATTGGCGGGGACAAGGCCTGGGGCACGCCGTGATGGATGCTCTCGAGCAGGTGATCCGCGGCGCCTACCAACTCGGCGCGCTGAGCGCGTCGGGGGCCGGGGAGACGCTTTACCGCCCGCGCGGCTGGCTGCGCTGGCAGGGCGCGACGTCGGTGCTGACACCCGAGGGAGTGGTCCGCACGCCCGATGACGACGGGGCGGTCTTCGTGCTGCCGGTCGGGGTGGAACTCGAGACGGGCGCGGGTCTTCTCTGCGACTGGCGCGACGGGGATGTCTGGTAAAACCGCCTGCCCATGTGTTTAACCGCGAATGTGGTTAACATCGCATGGTAAGGGGGTGTGATTCCCGACACCCTCCGCACGCTTTCGGCCTCGAGGAGTTCCCATGTCCAACCCGATTCCACCCAATGCCGAGCTCGCTGAATTGCACCATTTGATCGGCAGTCTGCGACGGTGCGTGGCCTCCCTGAAGTCCCGGTACGGAGACGCCCCAGCCATGCGCCGGGTCGTCATCGACACCGAACGGATGCTCAACGACCTCGAACTTCTCGACCTGGACGCCGCCGAATTGGAGTTGAGCTCGCACCTGTCGGCGCACTCCGGCGAGAAGATTCAAGTCCCCGACACCCCCTACGACAGAGAGTTCTGGCGCGACGTCGACGACGAGGGTGTGGGCGGTTCTTTTAGACGCTGAATCCCGAAAAGACCCCACTTACGCTCAGGGCGATCATCTGAGTAGTCTTCGGAGCAGTTGACTCGGAAGGGATCACTGCAGATGAGCGCACCCACCGCCAATCGGCGTGCCACCGGCGTTTTTTCGCCGGGACGGGCCGAGATTCCACAGAAGACTCTGCGGACCGATAACTGGCTGAAGTCACCCATTTTGACCGACCTCGGCTTCGCCGCGTTCGTCATCTACGCGACCGTCCGGGCGTTCCAGCGGGACCACTTCTTCGTGGAGAAGTACCACTATCTGACGCCCTTCTACTCGCCCTGCATGAGCGTCAAGTGCGGTGAGGCCAGCGATTTCTGGCCGCAGATCCTCCCCGGCACGGGCCTGCTGTCATACCTGCCCTACGCGTTGTTCTCGCTGCCGTTCCTACTGCTGTTCCGGCTCACCTGCTACTACTACCGCGGTGCCTACTACCGCTCGGTGTGGCAGTCCCCCACGGCGTGCGCGGTGGCCGAACCGCATGCCAAGTACACCGGCGAGACCCGCTTCCCGTTGATCCTGCAGAACCTGCACCGGTACTTCTTCTACATCGCCGCCATCATCTCGGTGATCAACACGATCGACGCCGTCAAGGCCATGCATTCGCCGTCCGGTTTCGGGTTCGGGTTGGGCAACGTAATCCTGTGGACCAACGTGGTTCTGCTCTGGATCTACACGATCTCCTGCCACTCGTGCCGCCACGTCATGGGCGGGCGGCTCAAGCACTTCTCCAAGCATCCGGTGCGCTACCGGTTGTGGACCGAGATCAGCAAGCTCAACGTGCACCACAAGCTGTTCGCCTGGATCACCCTCGGCATGCTGATGTTCACCGACTTCTACATCATGCTGGTGGCCAGCGGCACGATCTCCGACCTGAGATTCATCGGCTGATGAAGCCGGCTGAAAAGACTGGCCCCCAAGCCGTTTCACCGATTGTTTGAGTGAGGACACCAATGGTTGAGATCGAACGGCACCAGTACGACGTCGTCGTCATCGGTGCGGGTGGCTCTGGTCTACGCGCAGTCATCGAGGCACGGCAACGCGGCCTGAAGGTCGCCGTGGTGTCCAAGTCACTGTTCGGCAAAGCCCACACCGTGATGGCCGAGGGCGGCTGCGCGGCGGCGATGGGCAACGTCAACTCCAAGGACAGCTGGAAGGTGCACTTCGCCGACACCATGCGTGGCGGCAAGTTCCTGAACAACTGGCGCATGGCCGAACTGCATGCGCAGGAGTCCGCCGACCGGGTGTGGGAACTGGAAACCTACGGCGCGCTGTTCGACCGGACCAAGGACGGCCGGATCAGCCAGCGCAACTTCGGTGGCCACACCTACCCGCGCCTGGCACACGTCGGCGACCGCACCGGCCTGGAGATCATCCGCACCCTGCAGCAGAAGATCGTCTCACTGCAGCAGGAGGATAAGGCCGAACTGGGCGACTACGAAGCCCGCATCAAGGTTTTCGCCGAGTGCGCCATCACCGAACTGCTCCTGGACGACAGCAGCGGCGAGAAGAAGATCGCGGGTGCCTTCGGCTACTGGCGCGAGACCGGCAAGTTCATCCTGTTCGAGGCGCCTGCGATCGTGCTGGCGACCGGCGGCATCGGCAAGTCGTTCAAGGTGTCGTCGAACTCCTGGGAGTACACCGGCGACGGCCATGCTCTGGCGATGCGCGCGGGTGCCGGCCTGATCAACATGGAGTTCATCCAGTTCCACCCGACCGGCATGGTCTGGCCGCTGTCGGTGAAGGGCATTCTCGTCACCGAGGGCGTGCGCGGCGACGGCGGAGTTCTGAAGAACTCCGAGGGCAAGCGCTTCATGTTCAACTACATCCCCGCTGTCTTCAAGGGGCAGTACGCCGAGACCGAGCAGGAAGCCGACCAGTGGCTCAAGGACAACGACTCCGCTCGTCGCACCCCTGACCTGCTGCCCCGTGACGAGGTGGCCCGCGCCATCAACACCGAGGTCAAGGCTGGCCGCGGCAGCCCACACGGCGGCGTCTACCTCGACATCGCCTCGCGGATGACCCCGGAAGAGATCAAGCGCCGTCTGCCGTCGATGTACCACCAGTTCATGGAACTTGCCGAGGTCGACATCACCAAGGACGAGATGGAGGTCGGTCCGACCTGCCACTACGTCATGGGCGGTATCGAGGTCGACCCGGACACCGGCGCCGCAGCCACAGCCGGCCTGTTCGCCGCCGGCGAGTGCTCCGGCGGTATGCACGGCTCCAACCGTCTCGGCGGCAACTCGCTGTCCGACCTGCTGGTGTTCGGCCGACGCGCCGGGATGGGCGCGGCCGACTACGTCCGCGCACTGCGCTACCGGCCGACGGTGTCGGAGTCGGCGATCGAAGAGGCTGCGACGATCGCGCTGACGCCGTTCGACGGGCCGCAGGGCCGGGCTAAGCCGGAGAACCCCTACACCCTGCACGCCGAACTGCAGCAGACGATGAACGACCTGGTCGGCATCATCCGCACCGGCCAGGAGATGCAGGAGGCGCTGGACCGCATCGAAGAGTTCAAGGTCCGCTTCCGCAACATCGAGTCCGTCGGACGCCGGGAGTTCAACCCCGGCTGGCACCTGGCCATGGACATGCGCAACATGCTGCTGGTCAGCGAGTGCGTGGCACGCTCCGGCCTGGCGCGCACGGAGAGCCGCGGCGGCCACACCCGCGACGACTACCCGAAGATGGATCCCGAGTGGCGTCGTTCCCTGGTCGTGTGCCGTTCGGCAGGCGACGACCCGGTGATGCCGGAGGTTCGCGCGACGCGCGAAGAGCAGCCCGCGATGCGGGAGGATCTGCTCGAGTTGTTCGAGGCGGAAGAACTCGGCAAGTACTTCACCGATGAAGAGTTGGCGCGGCATCCGGGACGGAGAAGCTAGATGAGCTACCAGGCGAACCTGAAGGTCTGGCGCGGCGACGACGAGGGCGGCGGACTGCACGACTTCACCGTCGCGGTCAACGAGGGCGAAGTCGTCCTCGACGTCATTCACCGTCTGCAGGCTGAGCAGGCCCCCGACCTCGCGGTGCGGTGGAACTGCAAGGCTGGCAAGTGCGGGTCGTGCTCGGCGGAGATCAACGGCCGGCCTCGCCTGCTGTGCATGACGCGCATGTCGGTGTTCGACGAGGCGGAGACGGTGACCATCACTCCGCTGCGCACCTTCCCGGTGATCCGCGATCTGGTGACCGACGTGTCCTTCAACTACGAGAAGGCCCGTCAGATCCCGTCTTTCGCCCCGCCGAAGGACCTGCAGCCGGGCGAGTACCGGATGGCCCAGGAGGACGTCGAGCGCTCGCAGGAATTCCGCAAGTGCATCGAATGTTTCCTGTGCAACAACGTCTGCCACGTGGTCCGCGACCACGAGGAGAACAAGAAGTCCTTCGCCGGCCCGCGCTACCTGATGCGCACCGCCGAACTGGACATGCATCCGTTGGACACCCTGGACCGCAAGGACATGGCCCAGGAGGACCTCGGCCTCGGGTACTGCAACATCACCAAGTGCTGCACCGAGGTGTGCCCCGAGCACATCAAGATCACCGACAACGCGCTGATCCCGATGAAAGAGCGTGTCGCCGACCGCAAGTACGACCCCGTCGTCTGGCTCGGTAACAAGCTGTTCCGTCGCGACAAGTAACCACGCGCCCGATATCGGGAAAACTTGACTGAGTCCAGAAAAAGGGCCATGATTGAACAGTGCTCCCGGCTGAGGACTTCCCCGCGAAACTGCGTGGTGCCGACCTCAGGGTCACCCGGCCGCGGCTCGCTGTACTGGAGAATGTGCACCGTCTTCCGCACGCCGACACCGAGTCCATCCTCACGGCCGTCCGGACCGAACTGCCCGACGTATCCAGGCAGGCCATCTATGACGTGCTGGGCGCCCTGACCACGGCCCGCCTGGTACGGCGCATCCAGCCCTCGGGTTCGGTGGCCCGTTACGAGTCCCGCGTCGACAACCACCACCACGTGGTCTGCCGTACCTGCGGGTCCATCGGCGACGTCGACTGCGCGGTCGGCGAAGCCCCCTGCCTGACCGCCGCCGACAGCGACGCCACCGATGGCTTCGTTTTCGACGAGGCCGAGGTCATCTACTGGGGCCAGTGCCCCGAATGCTCGAATAGAGCACCGTCCTGACCACTACCGTGGTTCGCAACCCCACCCCCGGAAGGAGTCCTCGTGCCCGATAACAAGCCTGAGGAAATTACTAACGAAGCCGAGATCATGGCCATGTCGGAGTCGGACCTTCGGTCCACGCTGCTGGCCCGATTCCACGACGAGCGTGCGGGGAGCGGTTGCCCGGTCACCGGGCTGCGTCCGCCGGTCGAGGGCGGCGGCAACCGTGACTGGTGGCCCAATCAGCCGAATCTGAGGATCCTGCAGCACAATCCGGACGTCATCAACCCCCTGGGCTCTGACTTCGACTACGCCAGCGCGGTGAAGACCCTCGATGTGGACGCCGTCCGCGCCGACCTCGTCGAGGTGATGACGACCTCCCAGGACTGGTGGCCCGCCGACTTCGGCCACTACGGCCCGTTCTTCGTCCGGATGTCTTGGCACGCCGCCGGCACCTACCGGGTGCAGGACGGTCGCGGCGGCGCCGGCAACGGCATGCAGCGGTTCGCCCCGCTCAACAGCTGGCCGGACAACGCCAACCTGGACAAGGCCCGCCGCCTGCTGTGGCCGGTCAAGAAAAAGTACGGCAAGAAGCTGTCCTGGGCCGACCTGCTGGTGTTCGCCGGCAACGTCGCCATGGAGGACATGGGCTTCGAAACCTTCGGTTTCGCGTTCGGCCGCGAGGACGAGTGGGAGCCCGAGGAGATCTACTGGGGCCCGGAGCACACCTGGCTCGCCGGCGACCAGCGCTACACCGGCAAGCGTGACTTGGAGAACCCGCTCGCCGCAGTTCAGATGGGCCTGATCTACGTCAACCCCGAGGGCCCGAACGGCAACCCCGACCCGCTGGCGTCGGCGATCGACATCCGCGACACCTTCGGCCGGATGGCGATGAACGACGTCGAGACGGCCGCCCTCATCGTCGGCGGCCACACCTTCGGCAAGACGCACGGCGTCGGCGATCCGGGCCTCGTCGGGCGTGAGCCGGAAGCCGCCCCGATGGAGCAGTTGGGCCTGGGCTGGAAGAACGCCAACGGCACCGGCGTCGGCAAGGACGCGGCCACCTCGGGCCTGGAGGTCATCTGGACCACCACGCCGACCAAGTGGGACAACAGCTACCTGGAGATCCTCTACGGCTACGAGTGGGAACTGACCACCAGCCCGGCGGGCGCGCATCAGTGGAAGCCCAAGAACAACGGCGGGGCCGGCACCGTGCCGGAGGCCTTCGGCGACGGCAAGACGCACCCGTCGATGCTCACCACCGACCTCGCGATGCGGATGGATCCGATCTACGAGAAGATCACCCGTCGCTGGCTGGATCATCCCGCGGAGCTCGCCGATGCGTTCGCCAGGGCATGGTTCAAGCTGATCCACCGCGACATGGGCCCGGTGACCCGTTACGTCGGGCCGCTGGTTCCCCAGGAGGCCCTGCTCTGGCAGGACATCGTCCCGACCGGGCAGAGCCAGCTCAGCGACGCCGACGTCGAGGCCCTCAAGAAGGAAGTACTCGCGTCGGGTCTGACTGTGCCGCAACTGGTTTCGACGGCGTGGAAGGCGGCGTCGTCGTTCCGCGGCAGCGATAAGCGGGGCGGCGCCAACGGCGGCCGCATCCGCTTGCAGCCGCAGGCGGGCTGGGAGTCCAACGAGCCCGACGAACTGGCCCAGGTGATCCGCAAGCTCGAGGAGATCCAGAAGTCCTCGAGCACCGGGGTCTCGTTCGCCGACCTCGTCGTCATCGGCGGTGCCGCAGCGGTCGAGAAGGCCGCCAAGGACGCCGGGTTCGCCGTCACCGTGCCGGTCACCCCGGGACGCGGCGACGCCACCCAGGAGATGACGGACGTCGAGTCCTTCGCCCACCTGGAGACGGTCTCCGACGGCTTCCGCAACTACCTGGGCAAGGGCGCGCAGATGCCGGCGGAGTTCCACCTGCTGGACAAGGCCAACCTGCTGACGCTGTCGGCGCCGGAGATGACCGTGCTGGTGGGCGGCCTGCGGGTGCTGGGTGCGAACTTCAAGGACGCCAAGCACGGCGTCCTCACCACGAAGCCGGGCACGCTGACCAATGACTTCTTCGTCAACCTGCTCGACATGGACGTCCATTGGACCGCGTCGCCGGCTGACGACGGCACCTTCGTGGGCAAGGACCGCTCGTCGGACGAGGTGAAGTGGACGGGCACCCGCGTCGATCTGGTGTTCGGGTCGAACTCCCAGTTGCGCGCGCAGGCCGAGGTGTATGCCGAGGATGACGCCAAGGAGAAGTTCGTCAACGACTTCGTCGCGGCCTGGGCCAAGGTGATGGACCTCGACCGGTTCGACGTCAGCCGGTAAGCAACCGGTCAGCAACGGCCAGGATCCGCCCCGCGGGTGAAGTTATCTTCACTGTGGCGCTCGGGTGTGAAGGTAACTTCACCCGCGCCCTGCGGGGCGGATTCTTGCGCTAGGGGATTCTTGCGTCACCGACCCGTCGGCTCATTCCAGCCGACGGAACCCCCGGCGATGGAACACGATCGGCGAGATCTCGGGGTGCACGCGGAGTTCGTGGATACGCAGGATCACGATGGTGTGGTCTCCGGCGGGGACAACCTGCTCGACCGCGCTCTCCAGCCACACGCAGGTGCCCTCGATGAACACCGCGCCGGCGGCCGAGGACACCGTCTGGAGGCCGGCGAACCGGTCCCCGGTCTTGGCCGCCAACGTGCGCACCGCGTCGTCGTGCTGCTCCGCCAGGACGCTGATGCCCAAGGCAGGCAGCCGGGCGAGTTGGGGCCAGGTCTCGGAGGTGTTCTGCACGCAGACGGACACCAGGGGGGGATCCAGCGACACCGGGACGAACGTGCTGGCCGCCATGCCGAGTCGGACGCCGCCGGACTCGGCGGCGATCGCGACCACCCCCGACGGGAAGTGGCTGAACGCCTCGCGCAGGGAGGACGGGCTGAGGTCGATGCTGGCGTCCATGCTGGCTCAAAAGTACACCGGAGCACCGCGCGAATCGGCTGACCGGGTTTCAGGTTTGCCGTCCGCGGGCGGTAGCCTACGGCGGTGTCTGAGGCATTTGTACTTTCCACGCTGCAGGATCGGGCCGGCCTGCAACCTGATGACATCGCATTCACCTACGTCGACTACGACGAGGACTGGGCGGGCAAGTCAGAGGACGTCACCTGGTCCCAGCTGTTCCGACGGACGCAGAACCTCGCCCGGGAGATCGCGAAGCACGGGACGACCGGTGATCGCGCCGTCATCCTCGCTCCGCAGGGCATGGAATACATCATCGCGTTCCTGGGCTCGATGCTCGCCGGATTCATCGCGGTTCCGCTGCCCCTACCGTTTGCCGGATCGCACGACGAGCGCGTCAGCGCCGTCATCGCCGACACCTCGCCGACGGTGGTGCTGACGACGTCATCGAGTGCGGCGATCGTCAACGAGTACGTCGGCCGCGCGAGCGGCGCGGAGAACGCCGCCCTCATCGAGGTGGACTCCCTTGATCTGGACGCCCGCAGCGGCTCCCGTATGCGCATCGAGGGTCTGCCCGAGATCGCCTACCTGCAGTACACCTCGGGCTCGACGCGGACCCCCGCCGGTGTGGTGATCACCCACGCCAACCTCGAGACCAACTTCCGTCAGCTGATGTCCGGCTTCTTCCCCGAGACCTCAGGTGTGGCACCAGCCGACACCCACGTGGTGTCCTGGCTGCCCTTCTACCACGACATGGGCCTCGTCGAGGGCGTCGTCTGCCCGATCCTCGGCGGCTACCACGGCCACCTGTCCAGCCCGATGTCCTTCCTCCAGCGGCCGTCCCGGTGGATCCGGGCGCTGGGCGCCTACAAACACACCTGGACCGCTGCGCCGAACTTCGCCCTGGAGGTGTGTGCGGCCAAGATCTCCGACGAGGACCTGGCTGGACTCGACCTCAGCGGACTGCTCGGGGTCACCTGCGGTGCCGAGCGCATCCACCCGGGCACCCTGAAGCGTTTCGCTGACCGGTTCACCCCGTTCGGTTTCAACCCGGAGGCGTTCCGCCCGTCCTACGGACTTGCCGAGGCGACGGTGTTCGTCGCATGCCGTACGGTCGCCGGCCCGCCGAAGGTCGTGAACTTCGAGAGTGAAGCACTGGCCGCCGACCGGGCCGAGCGCTGCGACCCGCCGGCCGGCATTCCCCTGCTGAGCTACGGCACACCGCAGTCGCCGATCGTGCGGATCGTCGACGCGGACACCCTGGTGGAGTGCCCGGAGAACAAGGTCGGCGAGATCTGGGTCGAGGGTCCCAACGTGGCCGAGGGCTACTGGAACAAGCCCGAACTGAGCGAGAAGACCTTCGGCGGCATGCTGTCCAACCCGTCCCCGGGCACACCGGCGGGGCCGTGGCTGCGCACCGGTGACCTCGGATTCTTCACCGACGGCGAGTTGTACATCGTGGGCCGGATGAAGGATCTGCTCATCATCCGCGGGCGCAACCACTACCCCGAGGACCTTGAGGCCACCGTCAGCGAAATCAGCCGGGGCCGCGTCGCAGCCATCTCGGTCACCGCAGCGGAGACCGAGAAGCTGGTGCTGATCGTCGAGTACAAGAAGCCTCGCTCGGCCGCCGAGGACGTCGCTGACGCCGAGCTCCACGAAGCGTTCAGAAACGATGTCACCGCGGCGATCGCCAGCGCACACGGGGTGACCGCCTCGGATCTGGTGCTGGTGGCGCCGGGGTCGATCCCCACCACGACGAGCGGCAAGATCCGGCGGGCGGCCTGCGGCGACCTCTATCTCGGACAGCAGTTCACCCGCTTGGGCAGCTAACCGGGCGCGCCAGCCGTGTGGCTGACCGTTCTGGTGATGGCACTGGCCGTCAGTACCGAGCCATTCCGCCTGGGAATGACGGTGGTGATGCTCAACCGTCCCCGGCCCGTCGTGGATCTGCTGGCGTTCCTGGTCGGTGGCTTCCTGATGGGGATCGCCGTGGGGCTGATCGTGCTGTTCGGGCTGCGCTCGGTACTGGACTCCGATGCACACTCAACGCTGCCCAAGGTGCAGATCGGACTGGGTGTCGTCCTGCTCGTAGCTGCCGCCGCCGTGGCACTGCGACGAAAGCCGTCCGAACACGACACGGGCGCCGAACCGGGGCGGGTCGCCAAACACGCGCGCCGGCTCATGGGCGCCCAAAGTCCCTGGGTACCCGCAATCGTGGGGCTCGGTATCGCGCTGCCGTCGGTGGACTATCTCGCCGCACTGACGGTGATCCTGGCCTCCGGCGCGCCTGCGCACCACCAGGTCGGAGCGCTGGTGATGTTCAACGTCGTGGCCTTCGCGCTGGTGGAGATCCCGCTGATCGCCTACCTGTTCGCCCCTGACCGGACGCGTGCGGTCATGGCCCGACTCAACGGGTGGTTCGCCGCGAACCGCAGGCAGGCGCTGGCGATCACGCTCGGTATCATCGGCTCGGTGCTGCTCAGCGTGGGCATTCTCACGCTGTGAGAGGCGCCCCCGGTGCGGTACCGTGGATTGCTGGAGGTGGCACCTGATGAGATTCGCTGGACGATCGTTCGCCGGCCTGCTCGCACTCGGCCTCGTCGGCACGACCGGCGGCCTGGGTACGGGTACGGCGGTAGCTGAGAACTGGTCGCCGTGGGTGCCCGCACCGCAGCCTGGCGCCCCGCGCTACGCCGCCGAAGCATCCTGGCCCACCCCGGACCCACAGGTCGCCGGTTCCGCTGCCCAGACCGTCTACGCCCTCGGTGGTGCTCGCGCCCCGGGTATTCCCTGGGTGGACTACACGATGCGAGCGGGCCTGGGCTGGTTCCCGGATTCCAACCGGGTGCTGGTCGACTATCCCGCCGGCGCGCCGTTCAGCTGGATGCCGCAGGGACTGCTTCCCCCGGGCCCGCGCGACAACGTCACCATCGGTGAGGCCGCGTACACCGCGACCGACAACCTGGCCCGCGCGGTCGGGAACAACGGCCCCGGCACCGAGGCGGCCGTCGGCCTCTCGCAGGGCACGCTCGCGCTCGACCAGTTGCAGGTCCGCCTCGCGAACGACCCGAACGCGCCGGCGCGCGACAAGCTGACGTTCACCACGATCGGCGACCCGACCACCGAGAGCGGCTGGGGCAAGAGCTTCCTGGCCGGAGTCTTCGGGCCGGGCGAGTACATCCCGCTGATCGACTACACCATGCCCAAGAAGGTCGACAGCCAGTACGACAGCAATCGGATCGTCGCCGCGTACGACGGGCTGGCCGACTTCCCGGACCGACCGGAGAACCCGTTCGCCGTGGCCAACGCCATCGCCGGCTCGATGATCACCCACACCCCCGCGGCCTTCACCAGTCCGGACGTGGTCCCGGAGGAGAACATCAAGACCGTCGTGAACTCGCGGGGCGCGACCACGACGTCGTTCCTGATCCCCGTGACCAACCTGCCGCTGACCCTGCCGTTGCGCTACATGGGCGTGCCCTCGGGCCTGATGGACATGGTCGACGGCACGTTGCAGCCGATCATCGACGCGGGCTACTCGCGCAATGACGCTCCCGGCCATCCGGTTCAGGTGAGCCCCACCGGCATGGACCCGGTCGGTAGCCTCGATCCGGCGTCACGCGCCTCTATCGAGGACGGGTTCGCCCAGGCCCGGGACATCTTCTCCATCTTCGGCTGACCGGCGGCCAACACGCGTTCTGATCGCCCGTGCCCGTCCAGGCGCGCCTGATCAGACCTGTTCGAAGACAGTCGGTTTCGGCGGCTCGAGCACTTCCGGCCTAGTGGGCCGGAGCGTGGCGGGCCACCAGCTTCCGTTGCCCAGGATGGTCGCGATCGCCGGAACGGTGATGGTGCGGACCAGCAAGGTGTCCAACAGGATTCCCATGCCGATGATCCCGCCGGCCTGAACGATCGTGCTGATACTTGAGAACAGCAGACCGAACATCGATGCGGCGAAGATGAAACCGGCGGCCGTGATGACACCGCCGGTCGACTGAACCGTCCGGATGACCCCGAGTCGGTGCATGCCGTTGGATGCCTCGTCTCGCAGTCGTGAGGCGAGCAGCATGTTGTAGTCCGCGCCCACCGCCACCAGCACCACGAACGTCAAACCCGGCACGCTCCAATGCAATTCCTGATGCAGCAGCACCTGGAAGACCAGCACACCGAGGCCTACCGCCGACAGGTAGGACAGGATGACCGACCCGACCAGGTACAGCGGCGCGATCGCCGCCCGCAGCAGGAGGGTCAGAACCAGCAGCACCACCGCGATCGTGACGACGATGATCAGGTGCAGGTCGCGGTTGTAGTAGTCGCGGGTGTCGCGCAGTGTCACCGGGTAGCCCGACAGCGACACCGTCGCGTCACTGAGCGAGGTACCGGGCAGTGCCCCCTTGGCCGCGGCCAGGATGGCGTTCACCTGGTCCATCGCCTGGGTGCTGAACGGATTGAGATCGGTCTGGATCAGGTAACGCACCGCATGGCCGTCCGGCGAGACGAAAAGCTTTGCCGCCTTGCGGAACTCATCGGAACTGAGCACGTCCGGCGGGATGTTGAAACCCGACATCGCCGGGCTGTCGGCATCGGCGCCCATCGCCTGCAGGAACGCCGAGGCGGTGTCCAGCCCGCTACCGACGAGTTTGGTCTGGCCGACCAACTGCTCGACGCCGTCGGCGATCTGACCGCTGGCGCTGGCCAGTTGGTCTGCACCACTCTGCACCGAGTACAGCTGCTGACGGGCCGTGGACGCGTCGTACACACCCAGCGCGCGAAGGGAATTCACCACGGTCTGCAGTGACGCGCTGAGGTCCCGCACGGTGTCGCCGACCGATTGAGACTGCCGGGTGGCGCTGAGTTGGTTCCCCAGCTTGAAGATCCCGTCCAGCACGCCGGCGTCGCGGGCGTCCTGCAGTCGATGGAACTGGACCCGCGCGGTGGCGCACAACGGATTGAAGCTGCAGTACTCGCTGGTGTCGAGCGCGATGACCACCGGGTCGATCCAGTCGAGCTTGTAGGTGTAGCCGGCGAACTTGACCTGGAGGATCTCCCCGAGTTGGCGGAGACCGTCGACCAGCCGTGCGGCCTTGTCGAGGTCCTCGAACGTCCTCTCGCCCCCGGCGAGGCCCTGGATGTAGGCCAGCGCGTCGATGATGTCGGTGACGTTGCCGACGGCCTCGTTCACCTGGCCCTCGACATCACCGAGGCTGGTGGCCAATTGGCGGGCGCCCGAAGACAGCCGGTTCAGATCCGACGAGCGCTGCGCGATCATGCCCGAGGCGTTGGCCAACTCTTCGCCGACCTTGCCGGCCTGGTAGGTCGCTTTCGCCTGCGGGATGGTCTCCCCGCTCGGGCGCGTCACGCCGCGCACCGAATGGATGCCCGGCACTTGGCTCACGCGCTGGGCCAACTGGTCCAAGTCGGCCAGCGCACGGGGGTTGCGGAGGTCCTTCGGCGACTGGATCACCAAATACTGCGGGATGGTGTGGTTGCCCTCGAAGTGTTTGTCCAACTGCGCGTAGCCGATGGAGGATTCCATCGCCGCGGGGAGCACCTTGCGGTCGTCGTAGTTGTACTTGACCAGGCTGGCGCACGCCGCGAGCGCGAGCAGAACCGCCAGGCTGGCAGCCAGATACGCCCGCGGATGACGCACCACACGGATGCCCGTGCGGCGCCAGAAGCGGGCCGCGATGTCCTTGCGGGGCTTGATCCAGCCGCGACGGCCGGCCAGCACCATGACCGCGGGCAACAACGTCACGGCGCCCACGAAGGCGGTGGCGATGCCCATGGCCAGGGACAGTCCGGTGGTCGAGAACAGACCGAGTTTGGCGAAACCCATCCCGAGGAACGTGACGCCGACGGTCGCCGCCGAGGCCGCGATCACCTTGCCGATCGAGGCCAGCGCCCGTTGCAGGGCCTGGTCGCTGTCGTCACCGCGGCGAACGTAGTCGTGGTACCGGCTGATCAGGAACACGGCGTAGTCGGTGCCCGCCCCGGCGATCATCGCGGTCAGCAACACGATGGCCTGGTTGGAGATGGGCAGGCCGGTCTTCAGCGAGACCAGCGAGATCAGCCCCTGGGCCGTCACCAGGGAGGCGCCGATGGTGAGCAGCGGCAGCATCATGGTGACCGGGTTGCGGTAGACGATCACCAGGATCACAAGAAGCAGCACCGTGATCGCCAATTCGATCGGTGTGCGGTCGCGCGCCCCGGCGTCGGTGAGGTCGGCCACCGTCGCGGCGGGCCCCGTCATCCGGGCCTGCAGCGGTGAGCCCTTCACGGTGTCGTTGACCACCTCCACCACGTGGGTGTAGGCGCTGTAGGCCTTCGGGGTACCCAACTCGCCGGACAGTCCCACCGGCAGAATCCAGGCCTGCCCGTCCTTGCTCGCCAGGGCTTCGCGCAGCGGGGGCGCGCTGACGAAGTCCTGCAGCATCACGACATTCGTGGTGTCCTGGCGGAGCCGGTCGACCAACCTGCGGTAGACGGCTTCGTCGCCGCTGCTCAGCCCCTTGGGGTCGGTGAGCAGGACCACCAGGATGTTCTCCGCGCCGGAGTCCTTGAACGCGGCGTTCAT
>CAIOYU010000244.1 GCA_903862565.1 uncultured Actinomycetes bacterium
ACCGGCTGCCGTGACCGCGAGGTGTTGACCGCTGCCGGTGGACCGGATGCCGGTGAGTCGGTGGTGCCGCTGCTGGAGCGCGTATGGCCGTCGATCGCCGAGTTGGCGGCGCGGCTGCACAAACACGGCTCGGTGTCGCAGACCGACGTGCTGGCCGCACTGCGGCTGTCGGAGGACTCGGCGACGCGGACGCTAGAGGTCTCGATGATCCGAAGCGGTGCCGAACCGGGCACGTTCAGCGTTACCCGTCCCGCCTAGCGGCGGTGAATCCGGCAGTGTCACCGGAGTAGCACCGCGCAGCCAGTGGTCCCCGCAGGTTTGCCGAGCCGTAGCGCGGATCTGCTGGGGCTGCTCTACCGCCGCCGCTCACTGACAACAGCGATCACGGCGTCGGCGGCGTCCGTCAGACTCTCGTGTTCCCAGATACGGACGACATGCCAGCCCGCATCTTCAAGCGCGGCTACGGCCTGGCGGTCGCGCTCAACAGTCCGGGCCAGCTTTGGACCCCAGTACCACTCATTCCGCGTCGGCTCCCGGCCATGAGCCGGGCAGGCGTGCCAGAAACACGAGTCGAGGAACACGGCCACCCGTGCCCTCGTGAACACAACGTCAGGGCGCACCCGCCCGCCTGGCAGGTCTAGCCGGTAGTCCTTACGGAACCGCAGTCCCGCCCGGTGCAGCAGCCGCCGTAGTTCGATCTCCGGTTTGGTGTCGGTTCGCCTAATGGCTCGCATGTTGCGGGCGCGGCCCTCGGTGGCCGGAACAGGGTATTGCCGCACTTCACAGGCACTCGTTGGAGCGTCCTGCCCGCTTTTGTCGCCCGGTCGTGCTTCCATAATCCTTACTCCTGTCGGGATTGTGGGGAAGGGCTACCGTGGCGCGTTTTAGCTCCGTTGAAGTATGCGCCGGTGCTGGTGGTCAGGCTGTTGGTCTGCACCAGGCCGGGTTCGATCACTGGGCCTGCGTTGAGATCGACCCCGCCGCCTGCGCAACCTTGCGGGCCAACAGCGACTGGAACGTGATTGAGCACGACCTGACGCTGTGGAAACCGGACGAATCCCTTGTCGGTGTCGATCTTCTGGCCGGGGGTGTCCCGTGCCCGCCGTTCAGCATTGCGGGTGCCCAACTTGGCCGCGCAGACGAGCGCGACATGTTCCCCCAGATGATTCGGCTTGCCGAGGAACTGAATCCACGGGTGATTCTGATTGAGAACGTGCGCGGACTGCTGGGCCGCAAGTTTGAGGGCTACCGCGCCGACATCCTGGCTGACTTCAAGGAACTGGGATACGAGTTCTGCGGCTGGGAGTTGTTCGACTCTGCCGACTTTGGTGTTCCGCAGAGCCGTCCGCGTGCTCTGCTGGTGCTGGCGAAGCCCGAGGTTGCGATTCACTTCCGGTGGCCCGAGCCGAAAGCCCGGCGCAAGACTGTCGGCCAGGTGCTCAAGCGCGAAATGGCGCGAGGCGGCTGGGAAGGTGCCGAGGCATGGGCGAAGGAACGCGCCAACGGGATCGCACCCGCGCTCGTCGGTGGCAGCAAGAAGCACGGCGGGGCGGATCTCGGCCCGACGCGGGCTAGAGCGGCCTGGCGGCTGCTCGGCGTAGATGGGATATCACTGGCGGATGCGCCCCCGCCGCCGGGGCACATAGGGATGCCGCGCCTGACTGTTGAGATGGCCGCACTCATTCAGGGGTTCCCGAAGAAATGGAAGTTCCAAGGGCGCAAGACGGCGGCGTACCGCCAGGTCGGCAATGCGTTCCCGCCGCCGGTCGCCGAGGCTGTCGGACGCTGCATCGCGGAGGCACTCGCCTGCGCGGATGCCGAGTAGACCCCGGTGACGAGCAAGGCAGACCGGGAAACCCTTGTCGAAGCTTTCGACGCCGCCGTTTACCCGCAGGACACTGGACTGACCGTTGATACCGCGTGGCTTGGCGTTTATCAGATGCTGTGGTGGTACGAGCACGGCGTTCTGCATGTCCGCGAGGCGAACGACCTCAAGAAGCCGCTCTGGCGTGACCGGGCTGCGCGACTGGAGGACTACATAGCGGGCCAGATCGACATTGACCCGAGCCTGCTCCAGCACTACGTGGACCGCATGATGAATCTGCCACGCTGGGAGGGTATGCAGCGAAACAACCCGGTGGGCAACGGTTTACGCATCCTGTTCAGCGAGTTGTGCGAACGCTTTGGTAACCCGGCTTTCTCATATCCCGAGGAGGAGGATGCGAACCGCTGGTTTCCTGGGATCAAGATGCCGGGCAGGTCAAAGAAGCCGAAAGTCGATGTGGCTGCGGTGCGCAAGCTAGACGGCAAGCCAAGGGCCGTCCTGTCATGCAAGTGGAGCATCCGGCACGACCGGATATCGGACCCGACGAACGAGTGCAGCCAGTACAAGTCCGCTGCCATACAGCAGCAGCAGATCATGGATCTGAAGTATTACGTCCTGACCAACGAGATGAGCGTCAGCCGTCTGGATAAAGTCCTCAACCAGCCGTGCGTCGATGGTCTGATTCACGTTCACCTGGCGGGGGTTGGTGAGTTGGAGCCACCATCCGACGAGATGATCCAGGCAACGAAGGACGGCAGGCTGATGGACATGGCCGACTTCATCCGCAACACCGAGAAATGGCGTTGACGGCAGCCTGACCGCCGTCCGCACACCTGTTCGTCAGTGGCCCACCAGTGTCCCAAGACAGGCACCAACAGGGCCGAACAGGACGACACAGCCCGGATGCCGTAGCGGCACTGACCTGCACTGACTGGACGCGGTAGAACAGGCGTTCACACTCGACGGCTCACTGGGGGTCAAGTGGTCGCAGGTTCAAATCCTGTCAGCCCGACCAGGCCAGAGGGTGTTTTGGTCTTACCCTCGACGGTCATTTGGGACCAATTTGGGACCAAATCCCGTCTCGGTAACTCGAATCGGGGTTCAGCACGCTCCGGAAGCACAAATCCGAGGGTCGGCACCCGGTTACTCCACCGAGCGTAGGTTCGGCCTGCTTCGTTCGATCAAGTGGTTCGAGAGCAATCCGCCGGCTTCGGCGATGGTCTCGTAATCGGGGTGCAGGTAGCGCTGGCTCGTGGTGATGCTCGGGGTCCCTCGCTGAAGGAGTGGTACTCGCACAACCGGACGATGACCGGTGCCGAGCACAGCTGTCCTGGCTGGAAGAACAACGACAGCGCTGCCGGCGGGGCGAGCCGGCTCTCCCCGATCTTCACCGATCCCCACGT
>CAIOYU010000245.1 GCA_903862565.1 uncultured Actinomycetes bacterium
AGGACTTCTCCCAGGCCGACGATCTCGCCGAGCAGATGCCCGAGAAGCTGCGTGAAATGCAGGTGCGGTTCTATGCCGAAGCGGCCAAGTTCAACGTCCTACCGATCCAATCGTCCGCTGCTGAGCGCTTCGGCGACGGCATCCGGCCCAACCCGACAGGGGACCGCACGTCGTTCACCTACAGGGCCGGCTTGAAGCGGATCCCGGAAGGCTCCGCGCCCAATATCAAGAACCGGTCCTGGTCGCTTACCGCCGACGTCGACCTCCACGGCGGCGAGTCCGGGGTCATCGCCACCCAAGGCGGCCTGTTCGGCGGGTGGGCACTGTATTTCCAGGAGGGCAAGCCCGTCTTCAGCTACACCGTCGCGACCGGCGACAACTACCGCGGTGGTAGCGCGACCGCACTGCCTCCCGGACGGCACACGGTGGTCATGGATTTCACCTACGACGGGGGCGGAATCGCCAAGAGCGGAACCGCTTGTGGACGGCAAGCAGGTCGCAGAGGTCCGCGTGCCGAAGACGGTTCCGTTTCGCTTCTCCACCGAGGAAACGCTCGACTTCGGCGAGGACACCGGAACGCCGGTGGACATGTCCTACGACGTGCCCTTCAAATTCACGGGCGTGCTCGGCAAGGTCGTGATCGAGCTGAAGTAGATCGGCCGTCCCAATCGCGTGCCGGCAACCGCCGCGCCAAAAAGCCGGTTGACGAGGCAATACCGCGGCAAGGTTGAAGTATCCGCGCGGGGAAGTCCAGGGATTCATCTGATCCGATAGGCAGTGGTTATTACTTGACATAATGTGGCTTATCGGCAAAATGCTTACCTGGAGTTTTCCGCGGAACCGCGGGCCGTAGTTGTTCAGTTGTGTCCGATCCGCGACAAGTTGAGAGTTTTCCGGTCGGCGTCCGCAACTATCCCGACAGCCCTCTTGGATCAATCGGGACGCTAGGGCCCCCATCGGACGAATCCCGAATTCCGAATTCCGCGACCAGACGACAGTTGCCGGACGCGGGATTCCGGGTCGATTATGCCCGCCAGGCCGCTCGGACTCCCTGCGAGGCCTATCCGAAACCGCGCATCAATTCGTCACTGTGACGTATCTATAGACGTGCACACAAAGAGCAAGAGCCATAAGTTTCGCACCGGGATCGCGATCTTCCCGCTGATCAGCGCTACGCCGGTGCCACCTGGACGGTGATCTCCCGGGAGGTGGTGTTGAACCCGTTGTCGGCGGTGATAGTGAAGGTGTCAGTGCTCAAGGCGGTCGCCGCGGCGCGCTGGTCCGCGGTCGGGGTGTAGGTGTAGTTGCCGGCGGCGTCGACGGTGACCGTGGCCCCGCTGGAGGGAGTGCTCACGGTGTACTTGATGTCCCGCCCGGCAGGGTCGGTGAACACTGCCTTCCCGGTCACCTCACCGGCACCGATCCTCTCCACCGGGATGATGCTCATCCCGCCGTCGGTGGTGGCGCAGATGGTGTTGCCCTCGACGGCCACCGCGTACACCATGCCGGTGCCGATGCCGGTGAGGTAATTGGTGTACGTCTTCCCGCCGTTGGTGGAGATGCTCAATCCGCCACTGGTGGCCGCGTAGACGGTCCTGCCGTCCACGTACACCCCGTTGACCCGTGCGCTGTTACCCAACCCGCTGGTGTAGTTGGTGAACGTCGCCCCGCCGTCGGTGGAGATACGCACCCCGCCGTCGGTCGCCGCGTAAATGGTCTGGCCGTCACTGCTGACCTTGGCCTCACGCACGAGGACGCCGGACAGCCTGTTGGTGAACGTCGACCCGCCGTTGGTGGAAATGCTCAACCCGCTCTCGGTGGACGCGTACACCTTGGTCCCGCTGACATACACCGACCTGATGATGTTGCCGCCCAGCCCATTGCTGGCCTTGGTCTTGTTCGACCAGGTGCTGCCGTTGTTGGTGGAGATGGCCAACCCGCCGTCGGTGCCCGCGTAGATGGTGTTCGTCGCCGTCGTAGCCCCGGGGACCACGAACAGGCCGCTGACGGTGGAGTTGGTCATGTTGGTCTTGGGCGTCCAGGTGCTTCCACTGTTGGTGGAGATCTGCAACCCGCCGGCAGTGGCCGCGTAGATGGCGCCGCCGGTCGCCGACACCTCATGCACCGTGTTGTTGGTGAAGGACTTGTTGGTGAAGCCGCTCCCACCGTTGGTCGAGGTGCTCAACCCGCCGGTCGTGGCCGCGTACACGGTGGTCCCGTTGACGTCCAACCCGTACACCGCGTTGCTGCCCAGCCCGTTGGCGGTCGTCTTATTGACGATGGTTTCCAGGTGCGCCACCGTGTCCGGGACGCTCCGGGTGGCCGTTCCGACCAGCGGGGCACCCCGATCCAGCAGCACCGTCACCTCCCGGGTGGCGGTCGTGGCACCGTTGGACACGGTGATGGTGAACGTGTCGGTGGCACCCTCGGCGGC
>CAIOYU010000246.1 GCA_903862565.1 uncultured Actinomycetes bacterium
GTCTGGGCGATGCGGGTCAAGGGCGAGGGGGGTTACGCCGTCAGCGTCGACGGTCCGGTCAACGGATTCATCGACCCCCGGTTGGCGTTCGGCGACAATGCCGGGCTGGAATGGCCGATGTGGGTGCTCATCGGGACGGCGATGTTCAGCGCTGATCTGGCCGTCGCCGTCTGGTGGTTCCGCCGGCGACGACGGATCGGTGCCGGCGCGGTCACGGAGGCCGGCCCTGAATCCCGTGTCGAGTCCCGGGCTGATCCTTACACGCCGACCGATGAGGGCGTGCGCCTGGAGCAGCTGAAGACCATTGCGGCGCTTAGGGATTCGGGAGCGCTGACGGTCAGGGAGTTCGAGGACGAGAAGCGCCGGATTCTTGACGGCAGGTAGGCGTTTAGACTCGGCCGGGTGAAGGCTGTCAGCTGTAAGCACGGATCGTTTTCGGTCGTCGACCTCCCCGACCCCCGGCCTGCCGAAGGCCAGTTGGTTCTCGATGTGCGGGCCTGCGGCATCTGCGGGTCCGACCTGCACGCCAGGAATCACGCCGACGACCTCAAAGAGGTGATGGCCGAAGTCGGCTACCCCGACTTCATGCGCGGCGACACCGCGACGGTGATGGGGCACGAATTCGCCGGTGTGATCACCGATCGCGGACCCAAGAACCCCAAGGGCCTCAAAGAGGGCATGACGGTGGTGTCCTTCCCGCTGGTGCGCGCCCACGGCGGGGTCCACCTGACCGGGCTCTCGCCATTGGCGCCGGGCGGCTATGCCGAACGCGTGCTGGTGGAGTCGTCGATGACCTTCGCGGTGCCCAACGGGCTGTCGGTTGACATCGCGGCGCTGACCGAGCCGATGGCCGTCGCACTGCACGCCGTTCGGCGCAGCGACGTCAAGAAAAGTGACACCGCGATCGTGATCGGTTGTGGCCCAGTGGGTTTAGCGGTGATCTGTCAGCTCAAGGCCCGCGGGGTCGCCACCGTCATCGCCAGCGACTTCTCCCCGGCGCGACGTGATCTGGCCCGGCGTTGCGGTGCCGACGTCGTGGTCGACCCGGCCGTCGATTCGCCCTACGGCAAGTCGACCAAAGGCCAGTTGACGCAGGCGCCGGCCCTCTACGAACTGGCACTGGGGTCGATGAAGAAGTTGCGCATGCTGCCCGGGTGGCAGCACGTCTATCGCGCCGCGGAGGCGGCCGGGGCGGCGGGGCCCAAGCGGCCCGTCATCTTCGAATGCGTCGGTGTGCCCGGGATGATCGACTCGGTGCTGGCGGCGGCGCCACTGACGTCGCGGGTGATCGTCGTCGGGGTTTGCATGGGCACCGACAAGATCCGGCCCACCATGGCACTGGCCAAGGAACTCGATGTGCGGTTCGTCTTCGGGTACACGCCCCTGGAGTTCTACGACACCCTGCAGATGTTGGCCGACGGGAAACTCGACGCCTCAGCCTTGGTCACCGGCAAGGTGGGCCTCGACGGTGTCGCCGCGGCGTTCGATGCGCTGGGCGATCCGGAGCGGCACGCGAAAATCCTTATCGATCCGGGGAGTTCGGCGGCCGCACCGGATTAGCCATCAGGCGTCGCGAACCGACTCCAGGCGTTCGGTCACCCGGGCCAGGGCATCGTCGAAGACATCGACCTTCTCGCCGCGCTTCTCGTTGGCCTGCTGGGCAGTGCCGCGGGCGCCCTCAGCCTCCACACGGGCCGCGCCCTCGCGCCGCAACAGGCTGAAGTTCTTTTCCCGTGCTTTTCTGATTCGGCTCTGCAGGTCTTTCAAGCCGTCTTCATCGAGGCGGGCCAGGGCGTGCGGCGCCGTCTCGTCGATCAACGCGTTTTCCTGTTTGGTCAGATTCACATTAGTCACCGTTGTTTCTTAGCTCACTTCGGCGCGTTTGGAAATACGCCAGGCCCTGGGCGCGTTGCCCGCGGACCCCTACCTCACCCACCACATGGTTCGTGCTTCGGCGCGTTTGCAAATACGCTGAGTACGTGCTGACTGAAGACCCCTACCTGACCCACCATGTGGTTCGTGACACCCGACCAGCCGATCGGATGCACCGCTACGACCCGCATCTAGCCGGGCTGGTCTACGAGTACGTGCGCACTCGACTCACCTTCACCGACACGCCGCTGGATCACCCAGGGCCGCCGGAACCCATCATGGCCGCCCTGGACGGGTTCATCGACGAATACGGCCGGGATCCCCGCGAGGTGCTCGACGCCTACGTCGCGCACATCGCCACCAACGTGCTCTCCACCGACAGTCCGCGGTTCTTCGGGTTCATCCCCGCGGCGCCGACCAAGGCCGCACTGCTGTTCGACACGGTCGTGTCCATCGCCTCGCTGCAGGGTTGCTCGTGGCTGGAAGCGTCCGGGGCGATCGTCGCCGAGAACCAGGTGTTGCGCTGGATCGCCGATCTGGCCGGCATGCCGGCCTCGGCGGGCGGCACGTTCGTCTCCGGCGGATCAGCGGCCAACCTGTCGGCGCTAGCGGTCGCGCGGGAGATCGGGCGGCAGCGTTTCGGGGTTCGCGAAGTCCGCATCGCGTGCAGTGACGAGGTGCATTCCTCGGTGGCCAACGCCTGCCGCATCCTCGACGTCGAACCGTTCGTCGTGCCGGCCGACGATCACCGCTTCACCGGGGAGGGGCTGAGGAAGGCACTGGAGAATCAGGACGGCGCACCGGTTGTCGCGGTGGTCGCCACCTCGGGAACCACCAACGCCGGCATCGTCGACGACCTCGAGGGCATCTCGGCGGTGTGCCGGGAACGCAATCTGTGGATGCACGTCGACGGTGCCTACGGCGCCGCGGCCCTGCTGTCGGATCAGAAGTGGCGCTTCGCCGGACTGGAACACGCCGACTCCTTCATCACCGACCCGCACAAGTGGTGGTTCGCGCCGTTCGACTGTGCCGCTCTGCTGTACCGGGATCCCGACCAGGCGGCGTCGGTGCACACCCAGCACGCGTCCTACCTCGACCCGCTGCATCAGTCCGATCATCCGGACTTCTGGAATCCGACCGACCTGGCCCATCACCTGACCCGCCGCGCCCGCGGACTGCCGCTGTGGTTCTCCCTCGCAGTGCACGGTGTCCACGCGTATCGCGTTGCGGTACAGCATGTTATGGATCTGACGCAGGAGGTGGCCGATCTCGTCGAGGAGACGCCGCATGTGGAACTGATCCGCGAACCGGGGCTGTCGATCGTGCTGTGGCGCCGGCCGGGGTGGAACAAATACGACTACCTGGACCTGCAGAACCGGCTACTGGCCGAGCAGGTGGCGTTCGCCACCCCGACAGTCTGGGAGGGAGAGGTGATCGGCCGTTTCGCGCTGCTGCACCCCTCGACGACCCTCGACATGGTCAAGGCTGTGCTCGACGCGGCCCGGTGACGCCGATTGGCCACTTCCTCTTCGCCGCTCGTGCCTCGCGGCGCATCGTCAGTGGCCTCTGCCGACCCACTCGTCGTAGTGCACGAGTTCGCCGCCGATCGTCGTGGAGTCCCCGTGCCCGGTATAGACCACCGTGTCCGCCGGGAGCGCGCCGAGTGTGTCCTTGATCGAGGCCAGGATGGTTCCGAAGTCGGAGAACGACCGGCCCGTCGCGCCCGGCCCGCCGCAGAACAGCGTGTCGCCGGAGAACAGTGCTCCCAGCGCCGGGGCGTAGAGGCAGGTAGA
>CAIOYU010000247.1 GCA_903862565.1 uncultured Actinomycetes bacterium
CGCCGTTTCTCCGCGACGGCACCGGTCTCCGCCTTGTCCACGACGCGAAGTTGCGCCCCTTCCCAGTTCTTCGCCACCTCAAGGGCATCGGTACGCAGCGACTTGGCATCGTCGGGGGTCGCCAGGACCAGGCCGGGCATCGTCAGCGTGGCCGCGGCGTCTTCGGCTGACGGCTTGGTGACGGCCGGGAACACCGCGCCCACGGCCTTGGCCCGCGCGGGGTTCGCGGCTGCTGCGAACACCGCCGCTGCGGCGCCGAATCCGTGCCCGGCCAGGCCGAGCTTCGCGGGGTGGACGCTGATCCTGCCAGGCCCCAGGCGGACGCCACTGATGACATCCAGAGTGCCCCCGAGGTCGTAGGACAGATTGAGCACGGACGGCGCCAGTCCCAGCTGGCTGTCCGGTGCGGCGGCGACAATGCCCCAACTGGCCAGGTGCGCCAGCGTGCCCGAGTAGTGGTCGACGGCTGTGAGCCAGTCGTGGCCGAAGGCCACACCGGGCAGGTGGTAGCCCGTCGCCGGGGTGTAGACGACACCCGGGATCCCGGCAAAGGCCAGGTCACCGCGCAGAATGCGGTGTGGGCCACGCCGAGTCAGCGGGGCGAAAAGCTTGCGGGTCCTGGCCACTCCCCGACGTTAGCGGACGGGACGGCGGTATGGGCTGCACTACCCTGATAGTCGTGTGCGGAATCGTGGCTTACGTGGGGCATCGCCCCGCCCGGGATGTCGTCGTCGACGCACTGCGCCGGATGGAATACCGCGGTTACGACTCGTCGGGCATCGCGGTGCTCGACGGGGACGGCGGCCTGACCGTCCGCCGCAGGGCCGGTCGGTTGGCCAACCTGGAGGCCGCCCTGGCCGAGACCGACCCGGAAGCGCTGACCGGAACCGCCGGCGTCGGGCACACCCGCTGGGCCACTCATGGCCGCCCCACCGACCGCAACGCCCACCCGCACCGCGACGCCGCCGGCAGGTTCGCCGTGGTGCACAACGGGATCATCGAGAACTTCGCGGTGCTGCGGGCCGAGCTCGAGGCCGAAGGTGTGGAGTTCGCCAGCGACACCGATACCGAGGTGGCCGTCCACCTGGTCTCCCGCGCCTACCAGCACGGCGAGACCGCCGGCGATTTCGTCGGTTCGACCCTGGCGGTCCTGCGTCGACTGGAGGGTCACTTCACCCTGGTCTTCGCCCACGCCGACGACCCGGGCACCATCGTCGCCGCACGCCGGTCCACCCCGCTCGTCGTCGGTATCGGCGATGGTGAGATGTTCCTGGGCTCCGACGTCGCGGCTTTCATCGAGTTCACCCGCGAGGCCGTCGAACTCGGCCAGGACCAGGCCGTGGTGATCACGGCCGACGGCTACCGGATCACGGACTTCGCCGGAAACGACGACACCGGCAACGCCCGGGTTTTCCACATCGACTGGGACATCTCCGCCGCGGAAAAGGGCGGCTACGAGTACTTCATGCTCAAAGAGATCGCCGAGCAACCCGCCGCGGTCTCCGACACCCTGCTCGGCCACTTCATCGACGGCCGGATCGTGCTCGACGAGCAGCGGCTTTCCGATCAGGAGTTGCGCGAGGTCGACAAGGTCTTCATCGTTGCGTGCGGCACCGCCTATCACGCCGGGATGCTGGCCAAGTACGCCATCGAGCACTGGACCCGTCTGCCGGTCGAGATCGAACTCGCGAGTGAATTCCGCTACCGGGACCCGGTTCTGGACCGCGGGACGCTGGTGATCGCGATCTCCCAGTCCGGTGAGACCGCCGACACCCTGGAGGCGGTGCGCCACGCCAAGGAGCAGAAGGCCAAGGTGCTGGCCATCTGCAACACCAACGGCAGCCAGATCCCGCGGGAAGCCGACGCGGTGCTCTACACCCGCGCCGGACCGGAGATCGGGGTGGCGGCAACCAAGACGTTCCTGGCTCAGGTGGCAGCCAACTACCTCGTCGGCCTGGCGCTGGCGCAGGCCCGCGGGACCAAGTACCCCGACGAGGTCGCCCGCGAGTACCACGACCTCGAGGCCATGCCCGCCCGTGTGGAAGAAGTGCTCGCGCACATCGATATCGCCGCTGAGCTGGGCCGCCGGTTCGCCGACTCCTCGGCGGTGCTGTTCCTGGGCCGTCACGTCGGTTACCCGGTGGCGTTGGAGGGTGCGCTCAAGCTCAAGGAGCTGGCCTACATGCACGCCGAGGGCTTCGCCGCCGGCGAGCTCAAGCACGGCCCGATCGCATTGATCGAGGAGGGCCTGCCGGTCATCGTCGTCATGCCGTCGCCGAAGAACTCGGCGCTGTTGCACTCCAAGTTGCTGAGCAACATCCGGGAGATCCAGGCGCGCGGTGCGGTCACGATCGTGATTGCCGAGGAGGGCGACGAGACGGTGCGTCCCTACGCCGATCACCTGATCGAAATCCCCGCGGTGTCAACACTTTTCCAACCACTGCTCTCGACGATCCCGTTGCAGGTGTTCGCGGCCTCGGTGGCCCGCGCGCGTGGCTACGACGTCGACAAGCCGCGCAACCTCGCCAAGTCCGTCACCGTCGAATAAGCCTGCGAAACATCAGATGCGGCTTTACTACACCGCCGAGCAGATCAGGACGGCTGAAGCGCCGTTGCTGGCCGGTCTGCCCGACGGCGTACTGATGCGGCGTGCAGCGACGGGTCTGGCGAACGTGATTGCCGTGGAACTGCGTGCACGCACCGGTGGGCTCGCCGGACGCAGCGTCTGCGCGGTGGTCGGTTCCGGTGACAACGGCGGTGACGCGCTGTGGGCGGCGACGTTCCTGCGCCGTCGGGGTGTGGCCGCCGCGGCGGTCCTCCTGGACCCCGACCGCACGCACCCCAAGGCGCTGGCCGCCTTCCGCGCCGCCGGTGGTCGGGTGGTGCGCAGTGTTCCTGCCGCAACGGATCTGGTGATCGACGGGGTGGTGGGCATCTCCGGGCGGGGTCCGCTGCGCCCGGCCGCCGCCGCGGTCTTCGTCGCCGTCGAGCAGGCCGGTGTCCCGGTCGTCGCCGTCGACATCCCCAGTGGCGTCGACGTGCACACCGGCGCCATCACCGGACCGGCCGTCCGGGCTTCGCTCACCGTGACCTTCGGCGGGCTCAAACCGGTGCACGCACTGGCCGACTGCGGCCGGGTCGAACTCGTCGACATCGGCCTCGACCTGCCCGGTACGAACCTGGTGGGCCTCGATGCGGCCGACGTCGCGGCACTGTGGCCGCTGCCCGGTCCGCGCGACGACAAGTACACCCAGGGTGTTGTCGGCATCCTGGCTGGGTCGGCGGACTATCCCGGGGCTGCTGTGCTCTGTTCCGGGGCTGCCGTCGCTGCGACCTCGGCGATGGTCCGCTACGCCGGAACCGCTGCAGCGCAGGTGATTTCGCATTGGCCCGAGGTTGTCGCCGTGCCGGATGCGCTGTCGGCCGGAAAGGTCCAGGCGTGGGCGGTGGGACCGGGTCTGGGTCTGGGCGAAGCTGCTCTGACCGCACTGACGTTCGCCCTCAACACCGACCTGCCCGTGATCGTCGACGCCGACGGGCTCACCCTGCTGGCCGAGCACCCGCACCTGGTCACTCGCCGCGCCGCCCCGACGGTGCTCACGCCGCACGCCGGTGAGTACGCGCGGCTCAATGACGGGCAGCCCCCGGGGGAGGACCGCGTATCTGCGGCACGCCGGCTTGCCGAGGCGTTCGGGGCGACGGTGCTGCTCAAGGGCAACGTCACCGTGATCGCCGACCCCGGTGACCAGGGCAGGACCTTCCTCAACCCCGCCGGCGCCTCCTGGGCCGCCACCGCCGGATCCGGGGACGTGCTGACCGGCATCATCGGGGCCCTGCTGGCCGCCGGGCTGCCGGCCATCGAGGCCGCTGCCGCGGCGGCGTTCGTCCATGCGCGCGCGGCCAACGCCTCGGCGGCCGACCCGGGACCCGCGCCCGCACCCACCTCGGCGTCCCGGATCCTCGGACACATCCGCAGTGCCCTCGCAAGCCTTTAGGAGAACGTCTGTGCCACACGTCAATTACCGGTCCCCGTCCATCGCGCCGGCCTACACCGGCCGCCTCTCGACCAGCCCGGTCCCCTCGGTGCGGCTGCCCGACGAGCCGATGGAACCGGCCGCCGCGTACCGGTTCATCCACGACGAGCTCATGCTCGACGGCAGTTCCCGCCTGAACCTCGCGACGTTCGTCACCACGTGGATGGACCCGGAGGCCGAGAAGCTGATGGCCGAGACGTTCGACAAGAACATGATCGACAAGGACGAGTACCCGGCCACGGCCGCCATCGAATCTCGTTGCGTGGCAATGGTGGCCGACCTGTTCCACGCCGAGAACCTGCGTGATGACGACGCCACCAGCGCTGTCGGGGTGTCGACCCTCGGCTCCTCCGAAGCGGTCATGCTCGGCGGACTGGCGTTGAAATGGCGATGGAAGCAGCGCGTCGGCGGCCCGGAGAAGGACGGCTGGAAGAACCGGACCCCGAACCTGGTCATGGGTTCCAACGTTCAGGTGGTGTGGGAGAAGTTCTGCCGGTACTTCGAGGTCGAGCCGCGCTATCTGCCGATGGCCCCCGACCGCTACGTCATCACCCCCGAGCAGGTGGCCGAGGCCGTCGACGAGAACACCATCGGCGTCGTCGGGATCCTGGGCACGACGTACACCGGCGAACTCGAACCGATCGCCGCTATCTGCGCCGCACTGGATGAGGTGCAGCGGAACACGGGCCTGGACATCCCGGTTCACGTCGACGCCGCCAGTGGCGGGTTCGTGGTGCCGTTCCTGCACCCGCACCTCAAGTGGGACTTCCAGCTACCCCGGGTGGCCTCGATCAACGTCAGCGGCCACAAGTACGGGCTGACCTACCCCGGCATCGGATTCGTGGTGTGGCGCAACGCCGACGCGCTGCCGGAGGAGCTGATTTTCCGGGTCAACTACCTCGGCGGCGACATGCCCACGTTCACCCTCAACTTCTCCCGACCGGGCAACCAGGTGGTCGGCCAGTACTACAACTTCATCAGGCTGGGCCGCGGCGGCTACACCCACGTCATGAAAACCTTGTCCGAGACGGCGCAGTGGTTCTCGCGGAAGGTGAAGGAGTCCCAGCACTTCGAGGTGATCACCGACGGCTCGCTGATCCCGGTGGTGTCCTTCCGGCTCCGCGGTGACTGTCGCCAAGACTGGGGCTACACCGAGTTCGACATCTCGGCGGCCCTGCGGATCTACGGCTGGCAGGTTCCGGCCTACACGATGCCCGACGGGGCGCAGGAGGTCTCGGTGTTGCGGGTGGTGGTGCGCGAGGGATTCTCCGCCGACCTGGCCCGATCGCTGTGGGAGGACCTGCACGCGGTGATCGAGCATCTCGCCGAAATCAAGCCCGGCGGGCACTTCACCGAGGAGCGTTTCGCGCACTGATCGGTGGTTCTGGGACAATAAATCCCAGTGCCATGACTATCCCGACCATGAAGACGCAGACCCTGTCGACGCAACCGGCCGCCGTTAACGGCGAGGCCGTCGTCGATCTCGACGCCGTCGCCCACAACGTCCGGGTTCTGCGCGACCACGCCGGCCCGGCCCAGGTGATGGCGGTGGTCAAGGCCGACGGGTACGGGCACGGCGCCGTCGCGGTGGCGCGCACGGCCCTGGCTGCCGGCGCGACCGAACTCGGGGTGGCCACCGTGGGGGAAGCGCTTGCCCTGCGGCGGTCGGGCATCACCGCGCCGGTGCTGGCCTGGCTGCATCCTCCCGGTACCGACTTCGGCCCCGCGCTGGCCGCCGGGGTGCAGATCGGGGTGTCCTCGGTCCGTCAGATCGAGGACCTGCTCTCCGCAGCCCATCAGACCGGTCGGACCGCTGAGGTCACCGTCAAGGTCGAGACGGGTCTGAACCGCAGCGGCGTCGCCGCCCGTGACTACCCGGAACTGCTGACCGTACTCGCCCGCGCCGCGGCCGACGACGCGATCCGACCGCGCGGCATCATGTCCCACCTGGCCAAGGGCGATGAACCCGACGACCCGCTCAACGACCTCCAGGCCGAGCGTTTCACCGCGATGATCGGCGAGGCCCGCAGCCGTGGGGTCGACTTCGAGGTTGCCCACCTGTCCAACTCGCCGTCGGCGATGACACGCCCCGACCTGGCCTTCGACATGGTGCGCCCGGGTATCGCGGTCTACGGCCTGAGTCCGATACCGCACCGCGGCGCCATGGGTCTGCGGCCGGCGATGACGCTGCGGTGCCCGGTCGCCATGGTGAAGTCGCTGCGTGCCGGGGACGGGGTGTCCTACGGACACACCTGGATCGCTGAACGTGACACCGTCGTCGCGTTGCTGCCGCTGGGCTACGCCGACGGGGTGTTCCGCTCGCTGAGTGGCCGCATCGACGCGCAGATCAACGGGGTGCGCCGGCCCAACGTCGGGCGCATCTGCATGGATCAGTTCGTCGTCGACCTGGGGCCCGGCGCCACCGACGTCAGCGAAGGGGACGAGGCGATCCTGTTCGGATCGGGCACCTCGGGAGAGCCGACGGCGCAGAATTGGGCAGACTTGCTCGGCACCATCCACTACGAGGTGGTGACCAGCCCGCGTGGCCGAGTGCTGCGTACCTACCGCGGAGGTGACGCCGATGGCCGATGAACCCGCCCGCAAGCGGAAGTTGGGACTTGCCCGCCGGAAGCCCACCGCGGAACTGATCCGCGTGGTCGAAAGCAGGCCCACCAGCACCGGCAAGAAAGCTGGTCTGATGGCCGGGGTCGCCGGCCTCGGCGCTGTCGGAACGGCGACGGCAAGATCGGCGGCCAAGGCGATCCGCAACCGCAAGGCGATCGAGGATGCCTACCGCGGCGAGGATTTCGCGCTGCTGGAGGCCGACCGCGGCTGCGTGGTCACCACCCCGGACGGGGTGCCGTTGATCGTGCGCGAGGTCGGCCCCATCACCGCACCGCTGACGGTGGTCTTCGCCCACGGATTCTGTCAGCGGATGGGAGCCTTCCACTTTCAGCGTGCCGCGCTGGCGGAGCGCTGGGGCGACCAGGTCCGGATGGTGTTCTACGACCAGCGCGGCCACGGCCAGTCCGGGTCGGCCCCGATCAAGACCTACAGCGTCGAGCAGTTGGGTCAGGACCTCGAAACCATCCTGAAGGTGATGGTTCCGCGCGGCCCGGTGGTCGTCGTCGGCCATTCGATGGGCGGCATGACCGTGCTGTCCCACGCCCGGCAGTTCCCGGAGAACTATGGCCGGCGCATCGTCGGCGCCGCCATCATCTCCTCGGCCGCCGAAGGGCTGTCCCGCTCCCCGCTGGGGGAGATCCTGAACAACCCGGCGCTGGAAGCGGTGCGGTTCGCGGCCCGCTACGCGCCAAAGATGGTGCACCGGACCCGCGGCGCCACGCGGTCGGCGCTGCGGCCGATCATCAAGACCGCCTCCTTCGGCGACGACCACATAAGCCCGAGCCTGGCGAAGTTCAACGAGGACATGATCCACGGCACGGAGGTCGCCACGCTGGTGGCGTTCCTGCACGCACTGGAGGTGCACGACGAGAGCGCCGCACTGCCGGTACTGGCCCGCATCCCGACCGTGATCGCCTGCGGGGACCGCGACATGCTCACCCCGCTCAAACACTCCGAGGACATGGCTGCCGCACTACCAGACTCGCTGCTGGTGATCGTCCCGGGCGCCGCGCATCTGGTGCAGATGGAACGGCCCGAGGTCATCAACGACGCACTGGTCCGCCTGGTCGAACGCGCCACTCCCTCGCGGCTGGTCGCGTTCGCCCGGCGCATCAAGGACAGGGCGCGTGACTGACCTGCGACCGGACTCCGGCATCGGGGAGGGCACGGCTTCGCTTCCCACCCTCGGGGACACCATTGCCCTCGGCGAGCGGCTCGGAGGGCAGTTGCGCGCCGGTGACGTCGTGGTGCTGTCCGGTCCGCTTGGCGCCGGAAAGACGGCTCTGGCCAAGGGAATTGCCCTGGGTATGGATGTCGAGGGTCCGATCACCTCGCCGACATTCGTGCTCGCGCGGATTCACCGGGCCCGCCGGCCCGGTGCGCCGTCGATGGTGCACGTCGACGTCTATCGTCTGCTCGACGCCCCCAGCGACACCGATCTGCTGGCCGAACTGGACTCCCTGGACCTCGACACCGATCTCGAGGACGCCGTCGCGGTGGTCGAGTGGGGCGAGGGACTGGCCGAGCGGCTCTCGGATCGACACCTCGATATCACGTTGGAACGACTGCCCGACAGCGATATTCGGTCTGCAACCTGGCGTTGGCAGGGGACCCGGTGACCCGGACGGTTCTGGCCCTCGACACCTCGACGCCGGCCGTCGTCGCCGGGGTCCTCCGCGTCCACGACGATGGCCGCGCCACCATCCTGGCCGAGCGGGTCACTGTCGACGCTCACGCCCACGCCGAGCTGTTGACACCCAATGTCGTTGCTGCCGTTGAGGATGCCGGTTTGGCCATGGCAGATTTGGACGCGGTCGTGGTCGGCTGTGGCCCGGGTCCGTTCACCGGTCTGCGGGTCGGTATGGCGACCGGCGCCGCCTACGGGCATGCGCTGGGTGTTCCGGTGTACGGAGTGTGCTCGCTGGATGCCATCGGTGTGCAGACAACCGGCGACGTGCTGGTGGTCACCGACGCCCGCCGGCGCGAGGTCTACTGGGCGCGCTACCGCGATGGCCTCCGCATCGACGGGCCCGGGGTGGCCGCGGCCGCCGACGTGCCGCGCAGTGGCGCGCGGCAGGTGGCCGGTTCCCCGCCGCACTGCGACCTGTTCGAACTGCCCCGCACCGGCCCCGAGCGTCCGTCACCGGCCGGGTTGGTCGCCGCCGTCGATTGGGACCGCCCACAGGGCCCGCTGGTTCCGCTGTATCTGCGCCGGCCCGATGCCAAGACGCTGGCCGAACGGGGCGTCGGGTGAGCGACGGCGTCCTCTACGACCGCCTCACCCATCGTGATGCCGCCCGGTGTGCGGAGTTGGAGGCGCAGCTGTTCCCCGGCGACGACCCGTGGCCCAAGGCGGCGTTCATCCGCGAAGTCGCCGCCATGCACACCCGCTACGTCGCCGCCCGGGTGGACGGCACACTGGTCGGCTATGCGGGGATGGCGCGGCTGGGCCGAACCGCGCCGTTCGAGTACGAGATCCACACCATCGGTGTCGATCCCGACTTTCAGGGCCGTGGGATCGGCCGCGGGATGATGGACGTGCTGCTGGAATTCGCCGGCCCGGATGCCGTGGTGTTCCTGGAGGTCCGCACCGACAACGACCCCGCCCTCGGCCTCTACACGAGTCTGGGTTTCGTCACCGTCGGCCTGCGTAAGCGCTACTACCGGGCCAGCGGCGCCGACGCCTACACGATGCGACGCGAGGCGAGAGGATGAGTGCACCCGAGATCTCCTGCCCGGCTGGGACGCGAACCGTCCTGGCCATCGAAAGCTCCTGCGACGAAACCGGAGTCGGCATCGCGGGGCTCGCGCCCGACGGGTCGGTGACGCTGCTGGCCGACGAGGTGGCGTCCAGCGTTGACGAACATGCCCGCTACGGCGGGGTGGTGCCGGAGATCGCCTCGCGCGCACACCTCGAGGCACTGGTACCGACCATGCAGCGCGCTCTGGCGGCCGCCGGTATCGAACGGCCCGACGCGGTCGCCGCGACTATCGGGCCAGGACTGGCCGGTGCGCTGATGGTCGGCGTTGCCGCCGCCAAGGCGTACGCCGCCGCCTGGGGTGTGCCGTTCTACGCCGTCAACCACCTCGGCGGGCACCTGGCCGCCGACGTCTTCGACCACGGTCGGCTACCGGAATGCGTAGGCCTGCTGGTCTCCGGCGGGCACACCCACCTGCTGCACGTCCGCTCCCTGGGGCAGCCGATCGTCGAACTGGGCAGCACCGTCGACGACGCGGCGGGGGAGGCCTACGACAAGGTGGCCCGACTGCTGGGGCTGGGCTACCCCGGCGGCAGAGCGCTCGACGAACTGGCCCGCACCGGCGCCCCCGGGGCGATCACGTTCCCGCGGGGCATGACCGGCCCCCGCGATCACCCCTATGCGTTCAGCTTCTCCGGCCTGAAGACCGCCGTGGCCCGGTTCGTGGAAAGTCATCCCGACGCCGGCCCGGCCGACGTCGCCGCCGGCTTTCAGGAGTCCGTCGCCGACGTGCTGACCGCCAAGGCCGTGCGGGCAGCCACTGACCTCGGGGTCTCCACCGTGCTGGTCGCCGGCGGTGTGGCGGCCAACTCCCGGCTTCGCGAACTTGCCGAACAGCGTTGCGCTGCAGCGGGTCTGACGTTGCGGATACCGCCCCTGCGGCTCTGCACCGACAACGGAGCGATGATCGCCTCCTTTGCCGCGCACCTGATTGCCGCCGGGGCGGAACCGTCGCCGCTGGAGGTGGCCAGCGATCCGGGCCTGCCGATCGTTCGCGGCCAGGTTTCCTGAAGGCATCTCCGCCTGCAACCACAGCGCAGGCGTGGTAGGAATCACCCCAGGCCGAGAATTTCTGTGCGATTACTTAGGGGTTACTGATGGCCGGTTATGTGAACACCCTCACCTCGACCCGAGTCCTACCGGTGGTGCGGTGGCTGAAGATGGGTGCGGTGGCGGCCGGCGTCGGCGTGACCTTCGCATTGGCCCCAGCTGTCGCATCGGCCGACGAGGGTTCGGCCGATGCGGGCGCGCCGACCGCGGTCTCGACGTCGGCATCGACACCGGTCTCGACGTCGGCGGGGAGGTCGGCGGGTGCCCACCGGTCGCAGGTGTCCGCCGGTCGCAGTCCGACAGTGGCGCCGCGCGCCGCCCGCAGCGGTGGAGCGCAACCGGCGGCCACCGCCGCACCCCGGGTGCGGACCCTCCCACTGAGCGCCGTGAGGCCGGTAGCCCAGGCTCTGGCCGCTCCGACGGCAACGGCGTCGGCAACGGCGTCGGCAAC
>CAIOYU010000248.1 GCA_903862565.1 uncultured Actinomycetes bacterium
CAGTGGAAGAACCCCTGCGATTTCGCAATGGCCTGCGCGACCGTAAGCCATGGAAATCCGTCAAGCGCCTTCTCGATCGAAACCGCCTGAGAGAAAACGCGATCGTTGCCCTCAGCCAAGTCGAGTTCCTGCCAGTTCAGATCGCTAGCAATGCTGGTCTGCCCGTCCTTCTCGAACTTGCCGGCCTTAAGCGGCACACCAAGGATCGCTTCGAGACCGCCGACCCACTGGTCCCAATCCGGCGGTTCAATATCGGTGGTGAGCGGCCAGGACCATAGCGCGCACCAGGCGTCCATCACCCTGCGCAGGCGACGGTATGCACCGTTCTCGTCGTACAGTACCGTCTCGATCTGCTCGCGTGTCACGCCGACGGTTGGCGGCCCGTCGCCTTCGATGCCCCAGAGGTCGATATCGCGCCGGATCTCCGATTCGGCGATGTTGAGGCGTCGCAGGGTGAACTCCCAAAGGGTTTCAACCCGTTGCGCGAGCGCCGCGAGGCGCTTCTTGATCGCGGCACTGGGGTTACCTCGAATGCCGTTGCGCCACAGCCTCAACTCTTCGCGCCTATCGGCTGCGTAGGTCTTGGCTTCGGGGGTTTCGACCACCGCACCCCACCCTTGTGAGGGCAGCAGGAAGTGATGAATGCCCGCGCCGATTTCCTCGCCGAGCGGCCGATCCTCCGGTGCAGTGGATAGCCACGCCTTCTTGGCGAGCAGCCCGGGGGCGTACACCGCGCGTCGGGCGCCGATCAGTGAGTTGCCGCGGCGCAGGTGCAATCCGAACCACGGCGCTTGCAGGCCCGCGACCATGGTGTCGAGCCACAGCGAGATCTCGGCGAGTTCGACGGCGGTGGCGTTGAGGTCCACGCCGTAGACCTGGTGCAGCGCGAGGTAGGCCTTCACCTTTTGCAGTTCGATCTGATACTGGTCGGCGTCGATGACCTGGCCGAGGTCTTCCTGCTTGCGCTTGAGGTACTCGCCGGCGAGCTGGCGGACTGCTTCGATGGCGAACGCCCCGGAGCCGAGCGCGGGCTCGCAGATGCTCAGCTGCAGGATCTGCTCGGGGGTGGTGCGCTGGCCGGCCTGGTCGAGCAGTTCCTCAAGGGCCTGGGAGACAACGAACTTCGTCAATACCTCGGGGGTGTAGTACGAGGCGGACTGCTGGCGTTCGCGGCCGGCGAGGCGGAATACGAAGGTGCCCTGGCGGTGGATCACCGCGACCGTCTCGCCGGTGGCCTCATCGAGGGTTGTCACGAAGTCGGATTCGGCGAGGTGATCGGCGCGGGTGACCGGCACCACCCAGGAGCCCTTCTCCGGGTCGCCGTTCTTGGCGACTTCGTAGAGGTCCTCGTCGGCGAAGAAGCCGGTGTAGGACATCAGACCTTCGTAGACCGCGCCGAGTTGGTTGATGCCGAGTTCGGCGTAGGAGATGAAGCCACGGTCGCCACCCCTGCGGCCCTTGGCTTCCTTGGACAGCAGCAAGTGTTGCAGTACCCGCTGGGTGGCCTCGTTGCTCAGCCCAACCTCGTCGATCAACTCGGTCGCGGCGCGGGCGAACAGATCCGCACGCAGCGCGTTGAACTCCAGGCCCGGTGCCGGGTCGTCGACGGAGCCCTCGGTGGGCGCGGCGGGTGTATGTCCGGAGTCGACAAGTCGGAACAGCGTTGCCAGTGATTCGTAGAGGTGGGTGCCGGACTTCGCGGTGGGTGAGACGAGTTCGGTGAGGGTGAGTTCGCGCAGCCGGTCCAGGCCATAGCCCTCGCCATACTCCGGCACCCCAGCGGGGAGCACCTTGAGCTCCGGGGAAGCTTCGGCGTAGAGCAGGAACAGGATCCGATAGAGGAACCGCAGCGAATGCTTTGCCAACTGTTGGGCGTCGATGTCCTCCAGTGACAGGCCCTGTGTGTTGCGGCGGTTGACCACATCGTTGGCGATAATTTCGATGGAGAGCCGGATACCTTCGCGCAAATCCTTGGACACTCCGACGGTGTGTTTGACGGAGTCTTCGAGGACTCCTGTCCACCAGATGTTTCCGTCGGCGTCGGGTACCAGTGCTTGGCGGCCGAGCATGGCGGCAACCCGGTCGATTTCCCCACCGCGTTTGTCGTCGCGGCGTTCCGTGACGACCAGCAGGTCGATGGCGAGGTAGCGGCCCTCAGCCCAGCGTTCGGCTTCGGCTAGCAGCAGCCACTGGCCAGCCTGCACCACGATGAAGGCGGGCGGTTCGTCGGCGCGGAACGCCGCGGACACTGCTTTGGACACCGCGGTGATCGGCTTGCCGTCCTCCTCCCCATCTTTCAGCAGCACTCCGGTCTGCGGGTCCAGCAGGTCATCGACCGAATCCACCGGGGCGGCTTGTAGGAATAGCGTGCTCGTCACGCCGGGGACTTGAGCGTGCGGCAGCCGCAGTTCGGTTCCGGCCCGTTCACCGGTGTAGTCGGTGATGTCGCCGGGGAAGCCGAGAGTGTTGCGGAGCAGGGCGTGCGCGACGGGCGCCCCGTCGGGATTTTCGGCCAGGGCCGATAAAGTGACCTGGAGTTCGCCGGCCGCGCCGAGCAGGTGGCGTCGTACGGTGTCGCGGCCTTCAGCGGCCTCGGCATCCCACTCCTTGCGGAGTTCGATCACCCTGGCCTGAAAGGACTCCCGGGGCGAGTCAGTGGTGAAGTAGTGCTCGCTGATCCAGTCCTCACCGACGACGATCGAATCGTAGGAGGGCACGGTTCACTGATCCTTTCCGGCGACGGGTGTATCGACGGCCACGATGACCAGCAGGGGCCGCACCAGTTGTTGGGTGGGGGCGAGTAGGTCGGCGAGGCGTTGTTCTTCGTGGATGCGTTGGCCGAGCTTGCCCACCTTGGATTTCTGCGTCCCGCGCAACTCCAGGCGGTCGGCGTCGGCGTGCCAGTGTTCGGCGCGCTGTCGCCACTGGGCGAGGCGTTCGGTGGTGGCCTTCTCTTGGGCGTCGAGGACCCAGCGCATCTCTCGGCCGGCGTTCTCTACGGCGATCGGGATGAGGGCTCGATAGCGCTCCGCGTCAGCGATCGGGCCGGGATTGGACGAGCCGGGTTTCAGTGCGGTCGCGGTGGTCAGGAATGACAGGTCTTCGAGGGGTTCGACCATGCAGAAGTTCGGGTTACCCGGGTTGGGGAACGCGGCGGTGGAGAAGATCCGGGAGATGAGTTGGCCGCGTTTATTCGTCAGGGTTCCCATCAGCAGGACCGTTGGTGCATCAACGTCGCCGCGGATTACGAACACCTGATTGCGGCCCAGCGCGGTCAAGGCCCGGTCGCTGGCCCAGTCCAGCACGGGGTGTAGCGGGCCCAGGTAGTGGGCCTCGGGCCAGGTGGTGTTGTTGACGCCCTTGCCTTCTCGGGCTAGGCGCAGCTGCGCGTTGCCGACCGTTGCGGTAGTGGCGAGCTTGAGCCGCTCCAGGACCCGGCCGTGCTGCAGGTAGTTCTGCGGCAGCTGCGCGAGTCGTTGGCGTAAGTCCTTGGGTGGGCTGAGTTCGGCGATGCCGTGCGGCTTGCTTACCGTCCAGCCGATGCCGCCTTTCTCCGGCGGGGAGTGCGGTACGTCGTGGAAGGCGGCGTTGAGCGCCTCGTCGAGGTAGGTCAGGTCGTCGGGGTAGAGGCTCGTGCGTTTGGATTCCGGCAACGACCCCGGGGTGTCGTCGATCGCGTCGAACTGGGCGAAGAACGCATCCAGGTCATCACCGTGGGCGACCTCGTCGGCGGTGCGAACCGTCGCGTCAAGATCGGCGCCCTTGGCGAGCACCTCGCGAATCGTGTTCTCTTCCTCGGTAACGCTGTGCTTACCCATTAGGGAGGCGACGTCACCGAGGGTCTTGTGGGCCTGATTCTCCCGTTCCAGCAGCCGGGACAGCACGCGCAGGTCACCGGAGAACTTGGGGTCGGAGGGCTCCAGGATGAGCGAGGAGATCACCGGCGGGTGCTTTTGCCCGTAGCGGTCGATGCGGCCGTTGCGCTGCTCGATGCGGATGAGGCTCCACGGAATGTCGTAGTGGATCAGGTGGTGGCACTGGGCGTGCAGGTTGACACCTTCGGAGGCGACATCACCGGTGACCAGAACCCGGATCGGGGAGGTTTCCAGTTTGAAGCTGTCGACGATCTCCTGCTGTTCGACGTCGGACAACCCGCCGTGCAGCATGGCGATGTTGTCCGGGCTCAGGCCGGTGGCTTTCGGCAGGTGATCCCGCAGCCAGGCCAAGGTGGCGATCCGTTCGCCAAAAACCACTACGCGGGTGGGAGATCC
>CAIOYU010000249.1 GCA_903862565.1 uncultured Actinomycetes bacterium
GGCGTCAGGCACAGAGGTGTCAGGAACGGAGCCGGCCATCCTGGACTACGCGAGACTGCGGGCCCGCATCGGCGAACGCGAGCGGGCGGCCTCGCGCAGTTCGCGGCTGCAGCGCCGGCAGGCCGCCACGGACGCACTGGCCGCCCTTCGCCGCGGCGAGATCATCACCATCAACGGCCGCCATGGCGGGCTCGCGGTGGTCCTGGAGCCAGCCCGCGACGGCGACGATCCGCGGCCGCTGGTGCTGACCGAAAACCGTTGGGCGGGAAGAATTTCCTCGACCGACTACTCCGGCGGGGCGCGGCTGGGTTCGATGAACCTGCCCAAGCGGGTCGAACATCGTCAGCCCCGGGTGCGCCGTGATCTGGCCTCGGCGTTGCTGTCGGCGGCCGAGGGACTGTCTGTGCCGTCGGCGCGCAGGCGGCGGTCGGGAACCGACGCCGGCGACGGTTCCGACTCCGATCCCGAACTTCTGAAACTGCGTGAGGAGATGCGCCGTCACCCCGGCCATCGGATCACCGACCGGGAGGCCGAGGTGCGGGTGGCCGAGCGTTACCTGCGGATCGAACGGGACAACGAGCAGACCCGGGCGAAGGTCAGCGCCGCCACCAACTCGCTGGCCCGGACGTTCGACCGGATCGTGGGACTGCTGACCGAGCGCGGCTACATCAGTTCGGCGAAGGCGCCCAGCGGTGCGGGCGGACCCGAGGTCACCGACGACGGCCGGCTGCTGGCCCGGATCTACAGCGAGAGCGACCTGCTTGTCGCCGAGTGCCTGCGCACCGGGGTGTGGAAGGGACTGCAGGCGGCAGAGTTGGGCGCGGTGCTCTCGGCCATGGTGTTCGAGGCGCGCGGCAGCGACGGGCCGACCCCGCTGCACGCCGTCGATCTGCCCACCCCGGGGGTGCGCCGGGCGCTGGCCGAGACCCGCCGGTTGTCCGGCCAACTGCGGTCCGACGAGCACCGGCACCGGCTCAACCCGTCGCGTGAGCCCGATGAAGGGTTCGTGCCGGCCGTCTATCGCTGGGCCACCACCGGGAACCTGGCCGCCGCGCTGGACGCCTCCGATGTCGCCGGCAATGGCACGCCGCTGCCGGCGGGTGATTTCGTGCGCTGGTGCCGCCAGGTGCTCGACCTTCTCGACCAGGTTCGCAACGCCGCGCCCGAGGCTGCCCTGCGCAAGACCGCGAAACGCGCCATCGACGACATCCGGCGCGGCGTCGTGGCCGTCGACAACGGTTAGGGTGAGTCAAACGCTACGGTGGGACCGTCGCGAATAGTTGTGCGATCGAAGGAGAGAGATGAGCGGACCGCAGGGATCTGACCCCAACCCCTGGCAGGGTCAGGATCAGCCCGTCCCCGGCTCGGAGACCCCCTCCTGGCAGCCGCCAGGCAGCGAGGCACCGGCCTGGCAGCCGCCCGCCTACACCCCGCAGCAGTATCCGCAGTACGGGCAGCCGGTGCCGGGCTACCCGCAGGCGCAGCCGTACGGCGCGCCGGCCGACTACGGCAACGCCTACGGCCAGCCGGTTCAGCCAGGTCAATACCCCCAGTACCCGCAGCCGGGCCAGTACGCCCCGCCGCAATACGGGCAGTACCCGCAGCCCGGCCAGTACCCGCAGCCTGGGCAGCCGGGACAGCCGGGGCAGTATGGCCAGTATGTCCCGCCGGGTGCGGTGGAGGGTGCCAAGAAGTCCGGCAAGACCCTCGGGATCGTCCTCGGCGCACTCGGCGCGCTCCTGCTTCTCGTGGTGCTGGTGCTCGGCTTCTGGAAGCCGGGGTTCTTCGTCACCACAAAGCTCGACGTCAACAAGGCGCAGCAGGGCGTTCAGCAGATCCTCACCGACGACTCCAACGGTTATGGCGCCAAGAACGTCAAGGACGTCAAGTGCAACAACGGCCAGAACCCCACGGTCAAGAAGGGTGACACCTTCAACTGCGAGGTCAGCATCGATGGCACCAAGCGCCAGGTGACGGTGACCTTCCAGGACGACAACGGCACCTACGAGGTGGGTCGGCCGAAGTAGGCCGGCGCGAGGCACGCACGCCTTCCGGTTTCCTTGGGTTTCTGCTCGCACCCAGCGCACCGCCGGGTTAGGGTTGGATTTCGCTGCCGACCTAGACCTGGAGGCCTGTGATGCGCCAATTCCCTTTTTCTCTGTTTGCTGAACATGCAGGCCCGCGCTGGCCGTCGCTTCGGATCGCCCCATTGACGGTGGTCGTCGGCATCGCGGTCGTGGGTTCGGGTCTGGTGCCGCCGGATGCGCTAACGACCAAGTCCGCCCCGGTCGTCGAATCGTCACGGGTGGAGTTGGTCGCGCTGCTGAGGCTCTTTGGCGATGGCACGGCCGATTCCCCGAACGGGGGTTTGCTGATCGGCAACGGCTACAGCTATGGCACGGTTGCCGGCGACTGCCCGGGAACAACGAAGTGTAACGGCGGCAATGGCGGGCGACTGTCCGGCAACGGCGGCAGCGGCTTCAACGGCGGTAACGGCGGAAACGCCGGGCAGTGGGGGGACGGCGGTGCGGGGGGCCTCGGCCTGGATGCGGTCTACCAACTCGACGCCAACGGGTACGGCGTGCTGGTGTCAGCGGCGACGGCCGGCGGAAACGGCGGCAACGCCGGATTGTTCGGGAATGGCGGTGCCGGTGGTGCCGGTGGCGCCGACATCGCTCTCGGATTAGCCCCGGCGCCCGGGGTGACGGGTGGCCGGGGTGGTAACGGTGGCCGAGGCGGCAGCTTCCGCGGACTGGGCGGCGAGGGCGGCCGCGGCGGTGTCGCCTTCATCGACAGCGCCGACGGTGTCCGGACTGCGATCGGGGGCGCCGGCGGCGACGGCGGCGCCGGCGCGAGCGGTGGCGGAAATGGTGGCCAAGGAGGTTGGGCCAGAACGATGCTCGTCTCCTTCGCAGGGACGGCCACCGGCGGGGCCGGCGGACGAGGCGGGGCCGCAGGCATTTCCGGCCAGGGCGGCGATGGCGGGTTCGGCGGGCCCGGGCAGTTGTTCGGTGAAGGCATCTCCAGGGGTGGTGTGGGCGGTGCGGGGGGCTCCGGCGGTTCTGTTCAAGGCAACGGGGGCAGCGGTGGCGGCGGCGGCGGCGCTCAGGCGTTCAGTGTCAGCAACTACGGCAAGCTCGAAGCAATTGGTGGCATTGGTGGTGCCGGAGGATCAGCCGCGGGGCTGACGTCGCAGTTGGGCATTCTCGGCGGCGATGGCGGCAGTGGTGGCGTCGGCGGACCCGCTCAAGTGTTTGATCGCGGTGCTTCTGTCGGCGGCGGCGGCGGTGCCGGTGGGAACGGCACCAATGGCGGCACCGGCGGAGCAGGAGGCACGGCTGAGCTCACTGCCTCCGACCAAGGCGTCGCCATCCAAAAGGTTGCCCCTTCCGGAACCGGGGGTGCCGGGGGACGGGGCGGTGACAGTCTTGCGCAGGGGCGGGCCGGTGGAAACGGTGGTGGCGGCGGGCTCGCCGTGGTCCACGTGACCTTACTCAAGCCAGTTCAGCGGGGCACGGTCGTGGGCGGCGTCGGCGGAGAGGGCGGGACCGGCGGGGACCGCGGCAATGGCGGACTCGGCGGCAACGGCGGCAGCGCCAGAAGCGACATTCCGGGTGCCAAGCCGATCGATGTGGTGGCGACCGGCGGCAACGGCGGCCGCGGTGGAAAGAGCGGGAAATCCGCAACGGGCGGGACGGGCGGTAACGGCGGCAACGCCACCGGCGGCGGGGAAGGCACCGCTGCTGGCCGCGGCGGCGCCGGAGGCCCGGCCGGCGACGGCGGCAGCGTCGGTGCTCGGGGGCAAGCGGGCGAGACGAACTAGTCAGCCCGGCAGGATGTCGAGCGCCTTCTGCAGGCGCGCAATGGATGAACTGACGCCGTAGCGTTCGGCCAGTTGTGCCACCCGTTCCGGGTCGGCGGCGAGGAGTGGCAGGCTGTCGTCGTCGGTGTACAGCCGCACCGGGGCGTCGCGGGCCACCCGAACCACGGGTCCGGCCGCCTCGATGTAGTCCGTCGCCGCGAGCAGCTTTGCGCGAAAAGCCTTGGGCAGCTTCGACGTCGGATCGTGGGCGGCTTCCAGGACGGCCTCCAGCGAGCCGTACTGGGTCAGCATGGTGGCGGCGGTCTTCTCGCCGACGCCCGCGACACCGGGCAGTCCGTCGGACGGGTCGCCGCGCAGCAGCGCCAACTCCGCGTAGGCCGCTCCGGCCCGATCCAGGGGAACGCCGTAGCGGTCGGCCACCTCGGTGGGCCCGAACTTCGTGGCCTTGGCCAGGCCCTGGCCCAGGTAGAGCACCCGAACCTCGACGGGGTCATCGGCCACCAGTTGCAGCAGGTCGCGGTCCCCGCTGACCACGACCACAGGGTCCCGGCGTTCGGCGGTGGCCAGCGTGCCCAGGACGTCGTCGGCCTCGTAACCGGCCGCGCCGGCGGTGGCGATCCCATAGGCGTCGAGGATCTGCAGGATGACGTCGACCTGCGGGCTGAGGTCATCGGGAACTTCCTCGATGTCGCCCTCGGATTCCCCTACCGGGCTTCCCATCTCGGCCACCCGGTGGGCCTTGTACGACGGGATCAACTCCACCCGCCAGGCAGGGCGCCAGTCCAGATCCAGGCAGACCACCAGTCGCTGCGGACGTTCGCGGGTGATCAGGGTGGCCACACTGTCGAGGAATCCGCGGACGGCGTTGACCGGACGCCCGTCCGGGGCGGTGATCGACGACGGCACCCCGAAGAAGGAACGGAACCACATGCTGGCGCCGTCGAGGAGCAGGACCGGTGCTGGCATAGCTGACCACGCTAGCCTGACTGCCATGAGTGGTCGGTTCAACAGCGATGTGTACGCCCGCCGGCTGGCCGCGGCGGCCGAGGGCGCGGCGCGGGCGGGCGTGACGGGCCTGGTGATCACCCCCGGCTATGACCTGCGCTACCTGACCGGGTCCAGGGCGCAGACGTTCGAGCGGTTGACGGCACTGGTGATTCCCGGGACCGGCACGCCGACGGTGGTGCTGCCGAGGCTGGAACTGGCCTCGCTCAAAGATTCCGCGGTCGCCGATCTCGGCCTGAACGTTACGGACTGGGTGGACGGCGAGAACCCCTACGAACTGGTGGCGCTCGCACTCGGCGGCCATGCGCGGGTGGCGGTCACCGATTCGATGCCCGCACTGCACCTTCTGCCGCTTGCCGAGACACTGGGCTCGGTGCCGCTACTGGCCACCGGGGTGCTGGCGGGGTTGCGGATGCTCAAGGACCCAGCCGAGCTCGAGACGCTGCGCACTGCGGGCGCGGCGATCGACCGGGTGCATGCTCAGGTTCCCGGGTTCCTGCGGGCTGGCCGCACCGAGGCCGAGGTGGCTGCCGATATCACCGAAGCCATTGTCGCCGAAGGGCATTCGGAAGTGGCGTTCGTCATCGTCGGCTCCGGTCCCAACGGCGCCGACCCGCACCACGAGTGCTCCGACCGGGTCCTACAGCCGGGCGACGTCGTCGTCGTCGACATCGGCGGCCCCGTCGAGCCGGGCTACAACTCCGACTGCACCCGCACCTACAGCCTGGGCGAGCCGACACCCGAGGTCGCCGAGCAGTATGCGGTACTACAGCGGGCGCAGGCGGCCGCGGTGGCCGCGGTGCGCCCAGGTGCGACCGCCGAGCAGGTGGATGCCGCCGCTCGCGACCTGCTGGCCGAGGCCGGACTCGCCGAGTACTTCGTGCATCGCACCGGTCACGGCATCGGACTGTCGGTCCACGAAGAGCCCTACATCGTCGCCGGCAACGGCCTGCCACTGGTCGAGGGCATGACGTTCAGCGTCGAGCCCGGTATTTACCTGCCGGGCCGCTGGGGTGCCCGCATCGAGGACATCGTGATCGTGACCGCCGACGGCGCGGAATCGGTCAACGGCCGTCCGCACGAGCTGATCGTGGTCTAGCTGGTCAGATCCAGCAGGGTCGACGATCCCAGCACCCGCTTGACCAGAACCTCGACGACCACCCGCTTCGGGTTGGGCCGGGGGGTGCGGTAGCGCTGGGCGTAGCGCAGTTCAGCGTCGCGGATGGCGTCCGGATCGCGGTTCACGCCGGCCTCGCCCTCCAGGGACAGCCAGCGGGCCCCGTCGACCTGGGAGAGCACCCCGATGCCGCTGCGTTCGGCGTTGACGGCCTTCTGCGATCCGTCGGAGGTGATCACCCGCGCGATGTGGGTCTCGGGGTCGAAGGTGAACCCGACAGCGACCACATGCGGCGAGCCGTCGGCACGCAAGGTGGTCAGCATGGCCAGGTGACGTTCGCCGAGGAACTCGATCGCGTCGCTGGTGAGCCTGGCAGTGGACACCACGCTCACGGTAGTGCAGTGAATAATCCTCACCATGCGCGACACGGCCGGCGCCCCGGCGAAAACAGTGGTGATCTTCGGAGGGCGCAGCGAGATCGGTCTCGAACTGGCTCGCCGCCTGGCACCGGGGTCGACGGTGGTGCTCGCCGCCCGGGCCGCGGATCGGCTTGACGACGAGGTCGCGGCGGTCCGTGCCGCAGGGGCGACGGCGGTGCACACCGTGGAGTTCGACGCCGACGACCTGGACTCGCACGGCCCGTTGGTCGACTCCCTGACCGCCGACTTCGGGCCGATCGATACCGCGGTGCTGGCCTTCGGGATTCTGGGTGAGCAGTCCCGCGCCGAGGCCGACGCGGCACACGCGGTGGCGATCGTGCACACCGACTACGTCGCCCAGATCAGTCTCCTCACCCGGCTGGCCTCGGCGATGCGGGCCGCGGGCAGGGGGACGCTGGTGGTGTTCTCCTCGGTGGCCGGCGTGCGGGTGCGGCGGGCCAACTACGTCTACGGCTCGGCCAAGGCGGGCCTGGACGGGTTCGCCAGCGGGCTGTCGGATGCGTTGCACGGCAGCGGGGTTCGGCTGCTGATCGTGCGGCCGGGCTTCGTGATCGGCCGGATGAC
>CAIOYU010000250.1 GCA_903862565.1 uncultured Actinomycetes bacterium
CAGCAATTGGTCGTTGGAGGAGTTCACCGCGTTGTGCACCGAATTGGCGGCCGCACCAGACTGGTCACTCGACGGACTTCTCGGCAGGCTGCGCACCCTCACCGCGGACGGGCTGTTCGAGGATGACTGCTCACTGGTGCGCCTGACGTTCCCCTGACCCATCGGTCACGGCAGGCGCGGACCCCCGTCCGGCGCCACCGCGGCCTCCCGGAATATCGTGGCAGGTTTCAGTCGACGGTGACGTGAACGTGGTTGAAGTGACTGGGCACTCGCCACATCGTGTACCGGACACGGAATCGTGCCGACTGACTCAGCACGTCAGCGTTGATGGCGTCCCCGAGGGCCATGTCTGAACCGATCATGATGTCGATGGCGTGCCCGCTGGGGTGATCCGGAATCGGATCCGCCCGCACACCGCCGATGGCCTGCACTCCGGGATAGGTGGCGATGATGTAGGCCGCCAGCGCCTTTGCATCGGGGATCAGACCGCTCATGCCGACGGTGGGGACGGCAGCGCCCGGACCCAGCAGGGCCTGCTGGGCGGGCGAGAGCATGCCGTAGCTCACTTTGACCGCGGCGACCTGGGACTGCAGTTCGGTCTGCCGCTTCTGCAGGTCCGCCCGCAGTGCGGTGGCGGCGTCAGCGGCGGCCTTGGCGTCGGCAGCGGACCTGGCCGAGGAGGTTTCGGCGGCCTGGGCCTCCTCCTCAACCCGGCGGAAGGCCCGCAGATCGTCCGACATCTGGGTGGCCATCACGCGCTGGACGGCAAGCCTGTCGATGAAGCGCTGCGGCGACGAGGCGGTCAGCATCGCGTTCATGCCGTCGGTACGCCCACCCATGTAGACCGTGGCCGCCAGCTTGTCGACGGCAGACTGGTAGGGAACCAACTGCGCCTTGGCGGCGTCGAGAGCCGCGAGAGCGTCGGCGTGTTTCCGGTCCGCCTCTTTTTGCAGCAGCAGCTTCGTGTCGAGGTCGGCCTGGGCCGATTGAACACTCTCAATCAGCTGCTGAGCCTGCTTGGTCAACTCGTTGAGCTTTGCCACGGCGTCCTGGCTCGGATCGGCGTACGCCGCACCGCCCCACACTGATGTCAGGGCCGCAAAGCCGGCGATCGCCGCCACGAACTGCTTGCACTTCAAGACTGCGCATCCTTATGACTGCCAGCGACACACGGTGCCACTCGGTGCCTCACTCGGCCCAGAAAGGGTACGAAACAGCACCGCTCTTTGTCCACCTAGTGGACCACCAGCACCGGGCATTCGGCGTGGTGGATGAGGTTCTGGCTGACAGAGCCCAGAAGTGCGTCGGCGAGCATGCCGCCGCCGTGCCGGCCGACGACCAGCAATTGGGCCTCCCGCGACAGGTCGGTGAGGCCTTTGGCCGGGCTGACGTCCTCGAAGACCCTGTTGATGTGGGCGTTGCGGTACTTCTTGGCGAACGGCGCGACCAGTTCGTCCATCTGTTGGCGCTGCTGTGTCTGCAACATGTCCAGCAGCGGCCAGTCCATGTTGCCCTGACCGCCGAGGTCCCCCATCCCGACCGCAGCACTGAGGTCCCACATGTGCGCCACCGTCAGCGGTGCATGCCACATGGCCGCGACGTCGAAGGCTTCGGCGAGGGCGCGGGTCGCCGCGTCGGACTCGTCGATGCCGACCACGACCGGCAACGGCTTGCCGGTCCGCTTGGCGACCGGGGGCCGCCAGACCACGACGGGGCACAGTGCCCGATGCACGATGCGCACCGCGTGTCCGCCCAGCGCTCGGTGATCTGCCGCCCCCGTGCCGACCACCAGGAGCCGGGCGGATTCCGACGCGTCGGCCAGGACCGTGGTGACCGAGCCCTTGACCGCAGCCACGCTGATCGAGAGATCCGGATAGTCCGACCGCACGGCCGCCTCCGCCGCGGCGAGCACCCCGTCGCTGCCCTTGAGGTCGGCAGGCGGGTCGATGCTGGCGAAATGCCAGTCCAGCCGTGGGACCGCGTGCAGGAGAGTGAGCGCAAGCCCGTGTCCGGCGGCGAACTCCGCAGCCCACCGGGCAGCGCCCAGAGCGGCGTCGGATCCATCGATACCCGCGACGACGGCGGGTTGGTCGGCTGTAGCGGTCATGCCTGAACACTATTCGGCCGCGGACTCGACCCGCACCGCACGCCGGTGGCCCTTTCCCACTTTATGGCGGCGAAGGCGTCTCCCGCGGGCTACCGTCCAGAGCATGTCGAGCAAGCGCACCCCACATATCGATCCCAAGGGGGTGGAGATCGCCGAAACGATTCTGCTCCCCGGCGACCCGCTGCGGGCCAAGTTCATCGCCGAGACCTTCCTCGACAATCCTCAGTGCTTCAACGAGGTTCGCGGAATGCTCGGCTTCACCGGGACCTACCACGGCCGAAAGATTTCGGTGATGGGAACCGGCATGGGAGTCCCGTCTATCGCGCTGTACACCTACGAGCTGATCCACTTCTTCGATGTGAAGAACCTGATTCGGGTCGGCAGTTGCGGCACCATTCAGGACGGAATCGAGCTCTACGACGTCATCATCGCCCAGGGTGCTTCCACGGACTCCGGTTACATCAGCCAGTTCGACGTTCCTGGCACCTATGCACCGCTGTCCTCCTACCGGCTGCTGGAGAAGGCCAAGCGCATCGCCGACGAACACGGGCAGCGCAACCACGTCGGCAACATCCTGTCCTCGGACATCTTCTACAACGCCGACCCCGACGCGCTGGGCAAGTGGGCGAAGATGGGCATCCTGGCGGTCGAGATGGAGTCTGCCGGCCTGTTCGCCAACGCCGCCGCCGCCGGCGTGGACGCCCTGGGGATCTTCACCGTCAGCGACATCATTTTCGCCGGTAAGCACACCACCCCGGAGGAGCGCGAGACGGCGTTCACCAAGATGATCGAGATCGCCCTGGAACTGCCGTGACCGGCGCGGAGCAGGTCGATTCGCGGACCGGTCGCGCCCTGCATCCCAAGGCCGCCGTACCGGTCCTGCTGTCGCTGTTCGTGTTCTCGCTGGTCATGGACAACGGCTTCAAGCTCCTGTCCCCGTCGATCGCCTCATCCCTTGGCCTGACGGAGAACACGGTGAGCCTGCAGGCCACCCTCCCCGGCATCCTGATCGGCGTCGGTGCCGTCGTGTATGCGGCGTTGTCGGACTCCATCAGTTTCCGCAAGCTGATGATCTTCGCCGTGATCGTCATGTCGATCGGGTCGCTCATCGGCTTCGCGCTCCAGGGCTCGTTCGCCGGCGTCCTGACCGGACGCATCATCCAGAGCTGCGGCCTCGCAGCGGCCGAAACCCTTTATGTCATTTGGGCCACAAGGCATTTCGAAGGCGCGGAGCAGAAGAAATACCTCGGCTACAGCACGGCGGCCTTCCAGTCGTCGCTGTTGCTCGGCGCGCTGGGGAGCGGATTCATTGCCACCTATATCGGGTGGACAGCATTCTTCTTGCTGAATCTCGTTGCCTTGCTGACCATTCCGTTCATCCTGAAGTACGTTCCGGCAGAGCGGGCCCGGCAGAGCCATCTGGATGTGTTCGGGATCTTCCTGGTTGCGGTGATCGCCACCGGGATCGTGTTGTTCATGCAGAAGTTCAACTGGTGGTTTCTGCTGCCGGCGGTCGTCGCGATCGCCGTCTTCTGGTGGCACATCTCAACGCACCCGGACGCGCTGGTCACCCGGGAGTTCTTCCGCAACAAGCGGTACACGATGATGCTCGCAGTCGTCTTCGTCGTCTACTCAGTCCAACTGGGCTATCAGTTCATCTTCCCGTTCATCATCGAAGGGATTTATGGCTGGAAGCTTTCGAACGTGGCGCTACTCATGGTTCCCGGCTACACCGCCGCCGTGGTTGTCGGTGCCCTCAGCGGCAAGATCGCCGCACGCTTGACTTCCAAGCGCGCCATCGTCATCGCCATGACCATGATCGTCTTGGCTCTGGCCATTCCCGCGTTCCTCATCGGCGGCTGGGTCGGCACCTTCGCCCTCTCGATGGTGCTGTTCGGGTCCGGCTTCGCCCTCATGTACGCACCGCTGCTATCGACCGCGATCCGCGACGTCCCCAAAGCGAAGGGCGGCATCGCGATCGGCTTCTACAATCTGACCATCAACATGGCGATTCCCATCGGCATCGCCTTCGCCGCGAAATTGCGGAACCTGGGCCTGCCACTGACCTCGTTCACCGGCCAGTCGTCCACGGAAGCGTCCTACGGCTCGGTGCTGCTGGTCCTGGCGGTCATCACGGTGCTCGCCCTCCTGCTGTTCCGGACCTTCATCCGGATGCTGGAACGCCAGGACGACGCCAACGCGGTGCTGCTGGGAGCCTGACGCACCACCCCGACCGGCAGCCGTTCAGCCGATCACGGTCGGCACGGCCGGGGTGATGGTGGCGATCACGTCGTTGAAGTCGCGATCGTTGCCCCACTGCAGCGGGCGCTTGTCCTCGAAGCTGAAGCTCACGCCCCGGTCAGGGGCGATCAGGCTCAGAGCCTGGTTCGCCCGCCAATTGTTGGCCGCGGAGTACGAGCTGAGCAGGTTGCGTTCGCTGCCGTTCACCAGCAGCATCGCCCCGTAGTGGCGATTGAGATCGAGCGGCAGATCGGTGAGTTCGGCCGTCTGGCCGAAGCCCGGCATGTCCTGCGGCTTCAGCACCAGACCCAACTGCCGGGCGTTGTCCAGAGCCGCCTTAAGGTAGCCGATCTGCCCAGGAAGCCGGGTCCGTCCCCTGCTGTCCACCACGGCACCGGTCACCGGATCGGCCTCGTAGAGGGCCAGGCCGTCGGCGTTGCCGGACAGGCGGCGCACGGTGAGCACCCCGTTCTGAACCGCCGCCGTGCTTCCGGTGTTGGGCAGGGTGAAGGTGGCCAGCACGTCGTCGCTGGTGTCGTCGGGGTTGCCGGCGGCGAAGCGGGCCAGGGCTCCATTGGAGGTCACCTGCAGGCTCACCAACGTCAGGGCACGGCCGTTGAGACGGGCGGTGGGAGTCCAGCTACCGGCTTTGATCCGGGCGGAGCCTGCTCCTCCGACGGACCGGTGTTCGGTGCTCTGCCAGTTCAGGCTCGGATCGCTGCGGAACAGATCCTCCACCTGCAACGAGCCGGGCTTGGCGCCATGGGCCCAGCGCGCCAGCACCTTGGAGCTGGAGCCATCGGTCAGACCGAATTTGACCAGGCCCGCACCGCTGTCGGTTCGGGTGACCTGCACTGTCTGCGACTCGGCGAGCACCAGTTGCGAGCCCTGCTGGCCGACGGGGCCGGTCCACGTTCCGTAGTCGATGCCCAGTTGGACGTCGTCGGCCAGGGCGATGCCGCGGAAGTTGACCTGGTAGCTGGAGGTGGCGTCGCCGCTGTATTTCACCCGCAGGGCGCCCGGGGCGGCCAGTTGGTTGAGGGTCACCCTCGCGGTTCCGCCGGTGACGGTGGCCGTTCCCACCTGCTGGCCGAGGGAGTCGATGAGGCTCAGATCCCCTGCCTGGGGTGCCAGGTACTTCTGCTGGGCACCCGTCCCGGTGTAGCCGGTGGTCAGCGGGGTGTCGGCGAGCAGCTGGCGAGCCTGCTGTGAGGGCGGCAGCAGTGAGAGATCCACTGCGCCGAAAGCACCTGCGGCACTTGCGGTTCCCCCGGCCACGGCGGTGTCGGTCATCAGGTACCAGTCGTGATAGGGCTCGGTGTCGTCGGGCCGGCTGGCGGCCAGGGTGTACTGGGCTTGCATATCGATGTTGACGCCCACCAGCAGCGAATTGTTCTTGGGCTTGAGGGCGGTGGCAACCGTGCTCGAGCCGCAGTTGTTGCACTGCAGGATCGCATTGGCCACTTGCTCGTAGCCCGATCCCTGGTTCACCAGTGTCGCCCCGGTCAGCTGGCCGCCACTGAACGTCAGCTGCACCACGGCGCGGGTGGGATCAGAGCTGTTGAACCCCAACGGATTCTGGGGGTTATTGCCGAGGATCTCGAAATCCTGCGTCACATCGAGGTAGCCAGCGGCCGTGGGATCGGACTCGAAATAGCCGCTGCCCTTGTTGACCAGTTGCACGTTTGTCAGTGACCCGTCGGCATCGACGTCGAAACTGAACATGCCGAGGTCTGCGGCCTTGGCGCTACTCGGCGACCACTGCTTGTAGAACAGTGAGCTCGGATCGAAAGTGGTGACACCCTGCCCGCGGCCGATCAGGGCTATGGCCGGATCGATCGGCTGCGCTGTTTGGTAGTGGACCATCATGTAGCTGTCGCCGGCATCGATCTGTGCGGCGCCCGAACCGAATCCGTACAGACCGGAGAGATCGTCCTGGCTTGGCCTCAGAAGGCTCAGGTAGGTCGGCTGGGTGAGGCTGAAGGTCTTGGGAACCCCGGTGTTCGGGTCCGTCGTGATGCTGGTGATCTTCAACTGGGAGGGATCGGTGAGTTTGTCGTACCCGGTTCCCACCGGCCAGTTGTACTTGCTGTAGCTGTAGTAGCCGCTCACCCCGACGGCGGTGGGGTCACCCGCCTGGTAGTCGGAGACCGATGATGCTTCCGAGTTCGGATCAGCGGTCGTTCCGTACTCGTTGATGTCGTAGTTGTAGAGGGGCGCACCGTCCTTGGCACCGACGAGATTGTCGAAGTTGATCGGCGACAGCACGTCGGTGCCGTAGGGGGCGAGGTTGAGCGCGTCGAGGGACTTTCCGCCGTCACCGATGGTGAAGAAGGGAATTCCCGTGCCGATCCCATCGGGGGACGGCGCCATCTCCAGCGCGCGCCCGTAAGCGTGGCTGTGGCCGTTCATGTAGGTGTCGAACATGGGCGTGCCGCTGTCGTCCTGCAACCCCTGCAGAAAGTTCAGGACCGCCGCATTGCTGGTGTAGCTGTCGTCAGCCTTGGCATCGGCATTTCCGACGTGGTACGCGGGGTGGTGGCCCATCACGATGTTCCAGACCGCGTCGGATCTTGCCAGATCCTCCTTGGCCCACAGGAACATCTCCCGGCCGATGGAGGGTGCGTCGAGGGGCACGCTCGGATCCTGGAACCAGGCCTGTGACGCCGTCACCGGATTCCGGACGTCGTAGTTGAGGTTCTTGGTGAGTTTGGCGGTCAGTTGGCCGGTGTTCGGATCCCGGGTCTTGTTCTGGTCGTTGGGGGCGAAGTTGAACGCGTAGTAGCCCGCGTCGGTGAGCAGGCGACTGGTGTCGATGATCGTCAGGTGGATGAGTGGTCGTCCGCCGCCTGCGTCGCCGAGGTCGACGCCGTAGTACATCCCGTAACCGTTCGGATCCATCTTGCCGATGGTCAGGCTGCCGGGCTTGAGGTTTCCGGGGTTACCCGCACCGAGATAGGCGTGGTAGTCGATCAGCCCCTGCGTGCTGCCTACCTTGCTGGTGATGACAGTGCCGTTGGGCGGGTACGGCGGGTCTTTGATGATGTTGTTCTGGTAGTCGTAGGCGTCCGGGCCGATCGGCTGACCGTTGTATTCCCTGATGAAGTTGATCTGATTGACGCTGGCATTGTTGTAGGTCCCCAGGATCGTCGCCTCATCGTGGTTGCCGGGAACCGCGAAGTAGTGATTAACCCCATCGGTGCTGCCACCGGGCTTGGTGGGATCGGTGGGGTCGGGGAAGCCATTGGGGAAGTTGTAGAGGTTGTAGGGCCACTGCGTCCCGCCCGATTCCGCCGCGACACCGCCGAGGGTGCCGTCGGTGTAGATCGAGCCGGGCTGGGTATAGGCCGGCGGCGCGTACGGAGCGATCCAGTTGTTGTAGTACTGGCCGATGTTGTAATCCAGCATGGTGCTGGAAGCGGCGTTGTAGGCCTCATCGCCGAGTTGGATGACGTCGCTGGGATTCCAGCTGCGCATCATCTCCGCCACGGCCTGCTGCAGCGGGCCGCTGGCTCCCAGGTCGTAGCGCCGATAACCACCGGGGCTGTAGTAGAAGTTGGTCCCGTTGGTGTAAGAGTTGCCGGCATCGCCGAAGACGGCCAGACGGATGGCGGGGTCGGAGGCTCCGGACAGCTCGGTAGCGCCCGTCGTCGTCGCTGAGGCCACCGGCGAGGGGTGGCCCCCGCCGGAGGAGTTCCGGCGGAGCAGCATCGCCGCACCGGCCAGGAAGTCGCTGAACCGTCCAGTGGGCAGATCAGCCAACAGGTTCGACAGACTGTCCCCACCCGCAAAGGCGGCCATGGGGGTGGCAGTCAGCGACGACGCTCTGGCGATCACCGCGGCCGGCTGGGGGCTGGGCGCACCAGGAGTTAGGGCCAGAGGACTCGCGGCACCAGGATTCGGCACCACAGGATCCGAGAACGCCGCCGGTGCTTCGACCTGGCCGAGCGCCGTCGCGGACGGAGCTACCTGACTGGCCGAGTCGGCGACGATGGCCGACGGCCGCGGGCTCGGGGCCGCCGAGGAGACCGTGGCCCGACGAGTCGGGCGTTCCACGGAGGCGGCGGCCCGTCGAGCCTCCGGCGCCGCGCCGGCGTTCGACGGCGACCGCCGCCCGGCACGCGAGCCGGCCACGCCGGGCTCGCGTCCCGATGACCGCGGCACCGCGGCTCCGCGCGGGGCAGGGGAGGTCGATGGAGCTGCCGCCGTCGCGTCCTGGCTGTCCGCGGCGGCCTCGGTGACCTGCGGCCCCGCAATGCAGAGCCCCAATGCAACCGCCGCCGCGCCGACCCGAGCTGCCTTGTCGTAGGTCATCGCTATCTGAGTTATTTCTGAGTGGGGCTTTGGAAATTCCAGTATGGCGTGGGCCTGCCCGGCTTGCGGGAATTCGGAGCGAAGGCGACTCACGCCAGGGCCGATGGCCCTCGACATCCTCGCCGTGCGGGAACGCCCGCGGGCGACACCCGCGGAGTAACTAAGACAGCCTGACGCGAACCTGGCAAGCTATGGCTGCAATTAGGGGTATCAGTCAGATGGGGATGCACATGAAATATGGAATCATCACGGCGCTCGTTCTCGGATTGGGCGCACCTGTGGCGGCCAGCCCAGTCGCCAGCGCCG
>CAIOYU010000251.1 GCA_903862565.1 uncultured Actinomycetes bacterium
CGCTCGTCCATACCCACGGCAGTCAGCCGGGAGGCGATCTGCACGTCGTCGCGGTTGTTGAACATCACCTGGTAGGGCTCGTCGAGGAAACCGATCACCCGGTCGAACCCGATGCGGCCCAGGCGGTTCTTGCCCTCCAGTTCGCGGCCGGGTTCGGTCAGCAGAATCAGATCGTTCTCGGGTTTGAACACCGACCCGGCGAACTCCGCGTAGCGGCCCTCCAGACCGACGTTGATGGATCCGCGCAGGTGCCCGGAGGCGAACTCCTCAGGGGTGCGGCCGTCGACCAGGAGTGCGCCGCCCTTCATCGCCGCCTGGACCTCGTCCCAGGACATCGCCGTCGGCATCTCGGTCTCGTCGAGCAGTTCGCGGCCCTTGCGGTTGAGGATCGCGTTGTAGACGAAGTAGCCCGGCGCCGGCGGCTGGCCCTCGGTGACCAGGCCGACGAACGTCGGCTTGTCGGGGGCGCGCAGCGCGTAGTTGCTCAGCCGCTGCTCGCCCATGGTCGACCACAACTCGGTGGACAGGTTCTTGCCGCAGGCCGAACCGGCGCCGTGCGACGGATAGACCTTGGTCGCGTCCGGCAACGGCATCAGCTTGTTGTGCAGCGAGTCGTAGAGACTGTCGGCCAGCTCCTCGCGGGTGAACCCGATCGAGCTGAGCAGGTCGGGCCGCCCGACATCACCGATGAACAGGGTGTCTCCGGTGAGCACGCCGTACGGAACCTCGTCGCCGGGGTGCTCGTAGATGACGATGCTCATCGACTCCGGGGTGTGCCCGGGGGTGTGCAGGAACTCCAGCTGCACCTCGCCCAGCGAATAGCGCTCGCCGTCGGCGACGGGCATGTAGTCGAACTCGGGCTTGGCCACCGACGAGTAGACGATCTTGGCCCCGGTGGCCTCGGCCAGTTCCAGGTGCCCGGACAGGAAGTCGGCGTGAAAATGGGTCTCGATGACCAGCTCGATGGTCAGGCCGAGTTCCTTGGCGTCAGCGATGTACTCGCTGACGTCGCGCTGCGGGTCGACGACGACCGCGCGGCCCGACGACTCGTCGCCGATCAGGTAAGACGCGTGTGACAGACACTCCAGGTAGTACTGATTGAACTTCATCGGTTGCCTCCTGCTGGTTTTCGGTGTGAAGGTTTTGGTGAGAGATTTGGTACTAGGAAAGGCTCAGGAAGAGCTTCTCGAGTTCGGCTTCGGTCAGGGGTGTGGCGTCACCGGAGGCTGTACCCGCGGCGCACTCACGCAAACCGCAGGCGACGAGTTTGAAACCCGCCCGGTCCAGCGCCTTGGAGACCGCGGCGAGTTGGATCACCACGTCCTTGCACTCCCGGCCCTGCTCGACCATGGAGATGACGCCGGCGAGTTGCCCCTGCGCGCGGCGCAGGCGGTTGAGAATCTGGGCGACGTTACTTTCGTCGGCCAACATGATCGCCCTTCCGTCGGATACCTCAGGGGGTATGTCCTGAGTTCCACCGTACATACCCCCCGCGGTATGTGCAAGAGTTTCGATACCCGTGACCGAAACGGCAGCGGATCGGCAACGAACAGATCCCATTCAGGCAATACGTCGAAAAGTCCGACGCGGTCATGCGACGCTCTCACCGCAAAGCGCGAATCGAGCGAATGGAGTGCGCAATGACTGCCCCAACCATGACCCACCGACTCACCGCCGAGTTCATCGGCACGTTCTGGCTGGTATTCGGTGGATGCGGCGCGGCGGTATTCGCGGCGAATCCGGCCGGCGACAACTCGGTCGGAATCGGCTACCTCGGCGTGGCCCTGGCGTTCGGTTTGACAGTGCTGACAGGTGTCTACGCGTTCGGCACCATTTCCGGCGGCCACTTCAACCCGGCCGTCACACTTGGTGCGGCGATCGCCAAGCGCGTCGAGTGGGCCGCGGTTCCGGCCTACTGGCTGGTGCAGATCATCGGTGGTTTGGCGGCGGGCGCGACGATCCTCGTGATCGCCAGTGGCCGGCCGAAGTTCAACGCCAGCAGCCACATGGCCGCGAACGGCTACGGCCACCTCTCCCCGCATGGCTACTCGCTGATGGCCGTGCTGCTGGTCGAGGTGCTCCTGACGTTCATCTTCCTGCTGGTGATCCTCGGCTCGACCGACGACCGCGCCCCCAAGGGCTTCGCCGGCCTGTCGATCGGCCTGACGCTGACCCTGATCCACCTGATCTCGATCCCGATCTCCAACACCTCGGTGAACCCGGCCCGTTCCACCGGCGTCGCGTTCTTCAACGGGGCCGGAGCCCCGGGCCAGCTCTGGGCGTTCTGGCTGGCACCCCTGGTCGGTGCCGCGCTGGCCGGTGCGCTCTACCCGATCCTGTTCGGCCGAAACGACGAGCTCGCCGAGCGGCCCGTGCGGGACGCCGCGCTGGAGAAGCTGGAGAACTAGAGCCCACTGATGCGCTGCACCGGGAGCCGGGCACCTCGCCGAGGCGAATAGGCCATCCGGCTGACCTCCAGCAGGCGCACCACCCGGTACCGGTGCGGGCGCATGGGTTCGAGCAACTCGACCATGGCGGGGTCGTCGATGGGATGGCCGAGCAGCGTCCAGCCGATCATCGTCGCAAGGTGGTAGTCACCGACGGAGAGCGCGTCGGGATCACCGAGAGCGCGCTGGGCCACTTCGGCGGCCGTCCACTCCCCCACGCCGGGCAGTGACATCAGGGCGGCGCGCGCGGCGGCCGGCGGACGAGACGCCAAGCGTTCCAACGACTCCGCCCTGGCCGCGCAGCCGATGAGGGTGCGCATCCGACCGGGATCGACGTTGGCGCGGTGGAACTCCCAGGACGGGATCGCACGCCACTGCGCCGCTGATGGGGGTACCCGCATCCGCTCGGGCGCCGGCCCCGGGGCCGGGCTGCCGAACCTGGTGATCAGCAGCCGCCAGGACCGGAACGCGTCGATGCCCTGCACGCGCTGTTCGAGCACTGCCGGAATGATCGCCTCCAGCACGCGGCCGGTTCGGCCGAGTCGCAGATGCGGAACCCGAGCCTGGGCGGCGACGACCGTCGGATGCGTGGGGCGGAAGTCAGCGACGGAGTCGGCCGCGCCGAGCAGGGCCGGCAGGTCGGCGACGAACTCCTCGGCACCCTCGCCCCAGGCCTGGCAGTGCACCGACGCCGGCCCGGTCCGGACCAGGCGCGCCGTCACCGGACCGGAGGCCTGCAGGCTGGTGCGCCAGATGGCCCGCTCCGCGTCGATCTGGAAGCAGGGATCGCCCGGGCCCCGCCGCAACGGCGCAAGGGTGTGTTCCGGACTGGCCGGCCCGGCGAAAGTGAGGGTCCGCTCCGCGCAGGACATCTACGGGCGGTTGGCGATTCGATCGGCGAGGGCGGCGATCGGCGAGGTCCCGGACCGGCCCCGATCTTCGTGGCGGTCGGCACCTTTGTAGGCGGTGTAGAGCCCTCGCACCCCCAACCAGCGAAGCGGCTCCGGCTCCCAGGCCTTCGACCGGTGGCCGACCCAGGGCAGATCCGTCAGTGGCGTGGATCGTCCGACCACGAGGTCCGCCAGCGTCCGGCCGGCGAGGTTGGTAGCCGTCACCCCGTGGCCGACGTAGCCACCTGCCTCACCGAGGCCGGTCGCCCGATCGAACTGGACTGTTGCCGACCAGTCCCGCGGCACGGCCAGAACTCCGCACCAACCGTGGGCGATCGGCACCCCCCGGGTCTGCGGCAGCACCGTGCGCAGGACGCCGGTGAGGTAGTCGATGGTGCCCTGCCCGACGGCGCCGTCGTTGTCGATGCGGGACCCGTATCGGTAGGGCACCGCCCGGCCGCCGATCGCGATACGCCCGTCGGCGGTGCGCTGGGCGTAGAAGAAGCCGTGCGCCAGATCGCCGAGGGTCTCACAGCCTGCCCAGCCGATGCTCCGCCAGACCTGTTCGGGCAGGGGCTCGGTGGCGATCATCGCGCTGTTCATCGGCAGCCAGCGCCGCCGGAGCCCGCGCATCCGCGCGGTGAAACCCTCAGTGGCACGAAGGATGACCGGTGCCCGAACCGCACCGAGTGGGGTCTCGGCACGGCCGGCCCTGATCTCGATGACCGGCGTCTGCTCGTAGAGGGTCACCCCGAGGCGTTCGACCACGTCGGCCAGGCCGCGCACGAGTTTTGCCGGTTGCACCCGCGCGCAGTTGGGATTGAAGGAGCCTCCCACCACGCGGTCGACCCTGATCCGGTCGGTCGCCTGCGCAGCGGACAGCAGTTCGACCCCCTCGACTCCCCAGCGCCGATCCTCCTCGACCTCGGCCCGAAGCCGCTGTGCCTGGGCGGCGTTGCGGGCAACCTCGAGGTTGCCGCCCTTGACGATGTCGGCGTCGATGCCCTCACGGGCCGCCACCGCGATCACCTCGTCGACGGAGTCGTCAAGCGCCCGTTGCCAGGCGATGACGCGGTCGCGACCGTATTTTCCGGCCAACAGCCCGCGGTGCCCAGGGGGCAGTCCCGACAACCACCCGCCGTTTCGTCCGGATGCTCCGAAACCGGCGAATCTGGCCTCCAGCACCGTGATTCGCAGGCCCGGGTCCTGTTGCCGGAGGTAGTAGGCCGCCCACAGCCCGGTGTAGCCGGCACCGACGATGCACACGTCGGCCTCCCGGTCGCCCGGCAGCGGCGACCGGGGTTGCGGCAGGCGCTCGAACCAGTGCGAGACTCGGCCGTTCTCAACCATCATGTGCTCCTCGCTTGCTGCGCTTGGCCGCGCGCACCGTCACCCACCACCGGGCGGCCTCCCGGATTGAGTCCGCCACAGGCCTTGGCTGCCAATGTAATTCGCGTACGGCCTTGCTGTGGTCCACCGGCGCTTCGGCCCGCATCAGGCGCAGCGCGTTGAGGGTCAGCCGCTCGTCGCTCCCGCGCAGTCGGGCTTTGGCCGTGCCCAGGGCGGCCAGCGCATAGGTGACGGGCAACGGGATGACCCTGTCCGGCGAAGGCACGCCGACCGCATCCGCGGCGATCCGCACCACCTCGGCATTGCTGATCATGCTCGACGACACCAGGTAGCGATCCCCGACCCGGCCGTGTTCTGCGGCCAGGATCATGGCGCGGGCGGCATCGTCGACCCCGACGGCCTCCAGTTCGATGCCGCCGAGGATGAACGGAAGCTTGCCGAAGGCGGCTCCGGCGATGATGGCTCCGTGCGGGGTGCGACCCCAGTCCCCGGGGCCGTAGGTGGTCGACACGCACATCGCGACCGCGGGCAGTTCTCCGTCGCGGGCCCGCGCCAGGACCATCTTCTCGGCCTTCAACCGGGAGCGGACGTAGTCGGTCAGCCCGCGCTCGTCGGTGATGACGTCGTCTTCGGTGGCCACCCGGCCGCGGCGGCGCGCGACCGTGGCGTAGGTACTGGTGTAGACGAACCTGCGGAACGGGTGCTCGCGGTGGACGGCCGTGGCGATGTCGAGGACGTTGCGGGTGCCCTCGACGTTGGTCCGGTACAGCGGGGCAGGGTCCGACAGCCAGCCGCGGGTGTCGACGACGCAGTAGTAGACGTCGTCGCATCCGGTCATCGCCTGGCGCAGGACGGCATCGTTCCAGATGTCGCCGACGAATCGGGTGACCGCCAGATCGTCGACTCCGATTGTGGATGCATTAGGCCGCACCATTATTCGGACGTCATGACCGGCCTGCACGAGTTGGCGGGTGACGTGTGACCCCAGGAAGCCATTGGCACCTATCACCAGTTTCGGACTCACCGGCCGCCTCCGTACTGACGCATCCAGGCTGCGGCATCGTCGTCGAGAGTGCCCAACTCCCGGGCCTTACGACACCAGGCCACCCCGGCCCCGACGAAGCGCAGCGGGTTGTAGACATCCTCCTGGCGGCTCCACAGGCCGTCGCCGGCGTAGGTGATGATCGAGATGTTCGTGGCGCTGATGACGGTGCCGTCGCCGGGATCGCGCATCGGGTTGTCCAGCTCGCAGATCACCCGACCGGTGGCGTCGTCGATCACGTGCCAGCGCGACGGGAACGCGGTCATGTGGCTGCCCGGAAACGTCGTCATGGTCCGGTAGATCCAATCGCGCACTGCGGCGCGGCCTTTCATGGTGCCCGCCGCGTGCTCGACGTAGTCGACATCGGGGGTGTAGTGCGCCACCCAGGCGTCCCAGTCGCGGGTGCGGGCGGCGCGGTCGACCGTCGCCTCGAAGACCGCGAAGGCGTCGGTCAATTCCGCGCGCGAGAAGGTCGCCACCACTCCAACCTAGCCGGATTCGATGAGACATAATCAGCGCACAGCATCGAACCCAGGGGAGTCCGAACGATGACCGACAGCCCACGCGGCGACGTGGTTGCCCAGCAGTACGAGAAGTGGCAGTACCCCGAGCCGATCCAGAACCTGGAGTCCTGGCTCGTCAACAACTGGCAGTGGTTCGACCCCAGCCATGCGCACCGCAGCCTCTGGCCGGACCGGCCCTACAAGGCCGATATGGACATCCTGATCGCCGGCTGCGGCACCAACCAGGCTGCGGTGTTCGCCTACACCAACCGGGCGGCGAAGGTGGTGGCGGTCGACGTGAGCCAGCCCTCGCTGGACCACACCAAGTACCTCAAGGACAAGTACGGGCTGAAGAACCTTCATCTTCATCTGCTGCCGATCGAAGAGGTGCCGTCGCTGGACGAGTCCTTCGACCTCGTCGTCTCCACCGGCGTGCTGCACCACATGGCCAAGCCCAAGGCCGGCATGAAGGCGCTCGCCGACGTGCTGCGGCCCGACGGCGTGGCAGCCATCATGCTGTACGCCCGCTACGGCCGTGCCGGGGTGGAACTGATGCAGAGCGTCTTCCGCGAACTCGGCCTCGCCCAGGATGAAGACTCGCTGCGGATGGTCAAGCAGGCCGTCGCCTCCCTGGCGCCGACCCACCCGCTGCGCAGCTACATGTCGATCGCGCCCGATCTGGAGTTCGACGCTGGCTTGGTCGACACGTTCCTGCACGGGCGCGATCGCAGCTACACCGTGGAGGACTGCATCGACCTGGTCGAGTCGGCCGACATGGTGTTCCAGGACTGGTTCCTGAAGGCGTCGTACTACCCGCCGACGTTGACCGAACCGGACAACGCGTTCTACGGGGCCGTCAACCAGCTGCCCGCGGCCAAGATCTGGTCGGTGATGGAACGCATCAAGACACTGAATGCATGCCACTTCTTCCTCGCGTGCCATTCGGACCGCCCGGCGAAGAGCTACCGCATCGACTTCGCGGGCAGTGAGGCGCTCGACTACGTGCCGGCGATGCGGTTCCGCTGCGGCGTCGCCGGTCAGGAGGTGTACCGCCCGGGCTGGGGAATCCGTCTGGATCCGACGCACCTGGCCTTCATGCAGCACGTCGACGGCGAGCGAAGCATCCGCGAGATCGCCCAGCGGGTGGCCCAGAGCGGGGTCCTGTCACGGGCTGAACAGGCCGAGTTGGAGTACATCGGCCTGGAGTTGTTCGAGGGCCTCTGGCGGCTGGACTTCCTCACAATCGAACTCACCGGTACCCGGTGAGCGGAACGCCGTCGACTAACCTCGGCGATATCCGATCACGGATGATCCCCGTGGTCGCAGTCCAATTGGCTGGCGTCGGCCCCTTGAGCCGATCCGGCAAGGATCCCAGCAAACCTGGGAAGGGGTAGAGACATGCGGGTTGTCACGTTCGCGCCGTCGCTGAGTGCCACCGAGGACGACGCCGGCGGCGTCAACATCAAGGGCTTCCCGATGACGTGTTGTTACGTCGACGGCTTCCCCGCCCAGATCACGGTTCCGATGGTCGTCGCGGTCTGCGCTCTCAGCGGCGACGACTACGACCCGGTGAAGTACATCATCGCCACCGGACCCGACGGCGAACGCGCCGGCAGCCTCGAATTCGGCTGGCACTGGCACGACGGCCCCTCCACGCCGGTCAAGTTCCGGGTCTTCGCGCAGTATCTGCCCATGCAGGCCGCGACTCCCGGCGTCTACACCATCGGCCTCTACGACAGCCTCGACGCGGCGGAGACCGACACCGACGTCATCTTCCCGCTGCCCGTCATCAGACGGAATCCTTCGCTTCAGGTGCGCAATTCATGACGGAGCAACCATGCGTGTGCTGACGTTCGCCCCGGCTTTGGCGATCACCGAGGACGAGGACGGCGGTCTCAGCGCCCGGGGGTTCCCGATGACCAGTGGCTACGTGGCGGAACTCCCCGCCGACATCAGCATCCCGATCATCGTGACGGTGTGCGCGCTCGGCGGCGACGAGTACTCACCGGTCCTCTACCTCGGGGCCGACTCACCCTCCGGCGAGCGCATCAGCACGATGGAGTTCGGCTGGAACTGGGAGGACAACGCCGAGATCCCGATCAAGTTCCGGGTTTTCGCGCAGTATCTGCCTATCACGGTCGAGACCGAGGGCGTCTACACCCTCGGTCTGTACGACAGCCTCGAGGCCACCGAAGCCGAGGCCCTCTTTCCGCTGCCGATGTTCCTCGACCCGGAAATCGGCGTCTGACTCCACTGTGCTGGGAAACGGGCCACCCGTTTCAGCGGCGGCGCACCGTCACCAAGCCGCCCTTTTTCGGCGTGTAGGCCACGCCACGGTTGTGCGACTTCTCCCCCGGCGCATCGGTGGTCTGGATCACGAAGTGCCGCAGGACCGTTCGCAGCACCAGATCCATCTCCATGTTGGCGAACGCCGCCCCGACGCACCGCCGGGTGCCGCCCCCGAAGGGAACCCAGGAGAACGTGTTGGGTTTGGCATCGAGGAACCGCTGGGGGTCGAAGCGATCCGGGTCTGGATACAGGGCCGGGTTGCGGTGCAGTTGGAGCAGGCTGACCATGATCGAAAAGCCCTGCGGGATTCGCCATTCGCCGAGTTCGTACATCGGTACGCAGATGTGGCGTCCGGCGAAGTCGATGACGGTCCGGTTCCGCTGGATCTCGAAGATCGTGGCCTGGCGATAGGTGTTGGTGTCCCCGGCAGCCTCGTCGGCCAGCCGCTGAAGCACTGCCGGGTGCCGCGAGATCCGCTCGAAGGCCCACGCCAGCGTCGACGCCGTCGTCTCGTGCCCGGCGGCCAGCAGCGTCAGCAATTCGTCGCCGATCTCGCCGCGGGTCATGACCGAGCCGTCCTCGTACTGACTGCGCAGGAACAATGACAGGATGTCGGTGCGCTCGTCGAAATTGGGGTCCTGGCGGGCCCGCGCGATGAGTCGGTCGATCAGCGCCTCGTACTGCCGCCGGTATCCGCGCAGCCTGCCCCACGGATTGGGGAAGGGCAGCGTCCGCTTCGGCGCGGGCAACACGGCCAACCGGGAACCCAGGGTCACCCATTTGGGAAGCAGCTCGCGTAACTCCTGCAGTTCGGCCCCGTCGGCCCCGAACACCGCCCGCAGGATGATGTTGAGGGTGATGTGCATCATCGGTTCGAGGGTCGCGAATTCCTCACCGTCGGACCAGTTTTCGATCTCCCGCAGCGTCTCCTCCTCGACGATCCGCTCGTACGCCGCGATGCTCTTGCCATGAAGGGGCGGTGTCAGTAGCTTGCGCCGGCGGCGGTGCTCGGCACCGTCGAGGGCGAACACCGATCCGGGACCCAGCAGCCGGCTGAGGTTGGGCTGGATGTTGTGCAGGATCTCAGGGCTGGTGGTGAACACCTGCTTGGCCAGCACCGGATCGGACACGATGACGGTGTCGCCGAAGACCGGGATCCGGATGGTCACCGCGCGCCCGACGTCGCGGGTGAACCACTCGACGGTCCGGCGCCGGAACGTCACGAACGCCAGCGATGTCAGGCGCCGGGGCGCCCGGGGTGACGGCGGCAACTTGGCGGTGCTGTCGACCGGACGGTCAACGGTGGATGCCTGGCTCAATGCGAACCTCCCGACGGGGTTTGGTACTGGCCTGTACCAACGCGTGGGAGGTACGGTACCCTCTGGTACCAGCCGCTGACAAGGGGAGGCCGCCGTGAGCGCACCGGTCGCCGAGCAGGCTGCACCTGCGCAGCCGTTCCGCCGCCGTCTGCTCGACGGCCTGGCCGCCTCCATCGAGGAGCGCGGGTACCGCGAGACCACCGTCGCCGACATCGTCCGGTATGCCCGCACTTCCAAACGCACCTTCTACGATCACTTTCCCACCAAGGAGGCCTGCTTCGTCGAACTGCTCTCGGCCAACAACGAGGAACTGGTGGCCACCCTGCGCGGTGCCGTCGATCCGGTGTCACCCTGGCAGCAGCAGGTACGCCAGGCGGTGACCGCCTACGTCGGCTCGATCGAGGCCAACCCGGCGATCACGCTCAGCTGGATTCGCGAGTTGCCGGCCCTCGGGGAGGGAGCACGGCCGATGCTGCGCCGCGGCTTCAGCAGTCTGGCTGCGACGGTGGCGGCACTGTCCACCGGGCCCGCGTTCCGGCGCGACGGCATCGCGCCGTTGTCGCCGACTGCTGCGGTGATCCTGGTGGGAGGTCTGCGGGAACTCACTGCGCAGACGGTAGAAGACGGCCAACCCGTGGCGGGTCTGATCGAGCCCGCGGTCGCCGCTGCGGTGGCGCTGCTGAAGGGCTAGCCGGCCGCCGGCACCACGAACGCGAACGGCCGCGCGAACCCGAGACCGCGCAGCCGCGCGATCCGAATGTCCTCCAGTGGGACCGGAACCAGACGCCCAGACGACGGTTCGTAGCACCGCGCGGCGGCCCCGTCGAGTTCGGTCAGCAGTACCCAGTGCCGCGGGATGGCCGTCCCGATCAACATGGCGACCGGACCGCCGGCGCTCAACGCGGCGCTGACGTCGGCCAGGGAGTCGTGCGGCCGAGCCGGACGCCACCGGTAGGGCCGGCCGTGTGCGCTCAGCGCCCGCGCCATTCCGGCCGGCGTGGTGCCCAGCGCCCGGGGCCACACGACGTTGACCGCCCGATGAACCCGGCCTTGTTCGGCGTCGAACCACTGCTGCGCTCGGTCGGCTCGCAACGGTGCGCCGTACTCGGCGTCGAGCAGTGCCCCGGCCATCACGGCGACGCTGGGTCCGCAGGTCACTCCGTCCCGCTGACGCAGCCACATGAGCCCACTTTAGCGACGCGACCCCACTGCCGCGGGTATGTTCGATTGACCGACAGTGAGGAGCCGCCGTGGCTGGGACTATGCGCGCGGAGCGCTTCTATGCCGACACCAAAGCCGTTGTCGTCGAGGATGTTCCGATTCCCGAGCCGGGCCCGGGCGAGGTTCTGGTCAAGGTGGCGTTCTGCGGCATCTGCCACTCCGAC
>CAIOYU010000252.1 GCA_903862565.1 uncultured Actinomycetes bacterium
AGTGTCTTGAGCTTCGCCAGGGTGGCGTCGTCGACCATGCCGTTCATGTGACCGGCGTGAATGCTGGTGGGATCATCGGGGTTGACGCCCCACTGCACCAACTGTGTCTTCATGACGTTGATCTCGGGTTGCTGCTGCTTCATGATCTCGCCGGCCAACGTGATCAGGTCGGCATTGCTGGTGTGCTGGGGCACCATGGCACCCAGTTCCACGGCCTGCTGATGGTGCGGGATCATCATCTGCGCGAACATCACGTCCTCGGAATTGTGCGCTGCACCACTCGAGGCTGATCCCGAAGCCGAAGCCGAAGCCGACGACGCGGCCGAATCGGACTTGGTGTCGGTGGCGGTGCTGCAGGCGGACAACATGGCGGCGGTGGCGGCGGCAGCGGCCAGTCCGGCCGCCAGGCGGGTACGGGTGCGATTCATGTACCTCACCGTACCCGATACCCCGGCAGGGTATAGGGCAACTGATGCGGGCATGTCGGCAGGCATAATTGCCCGGTGAGCAAGACTCCTGACCTCAAGCCCCGCAGCCGAGACGTCACCGACGGCCTGGAAAAGGCCGCCGCCCGCGGAATGCTCCGCGCGGTCGGCATGGGCGACGAGGACTTCGCCAAGCCGCAGATCGGCGTCGCCTCGTCGTGGAACGAGATCACCCCGTGCAACCTGTCGCTGCAGAGGCTGGCGCAGTCCGTCAAGGAGGGCGTGTTCGAGGCAGGCGGGTTCCCGATGGAGTTCGGCACCATCTCGGTCTCCGACGGCATCTCGATGGGTCACGAGGGCATGCACTTCTCGCTGGTGTCCCGGGAGATCATCGCCGACAGCGTGGAAACCGTCATGATGGCCGAACGCCTCGACGGTTCGGTGCTGCTGGCCGGTTGCGACAAGTCGCTGCCCGGGATGCTGATGGCCGCCGCCCGACTGGACCTGGCGGCGGTGTTCCTCTACGCGGGGTCGATCCTGCCCGGCAAGGCCAAACTGTCCGACGGCACCGAGATGGACGTGACGATCATCGACGCCTTCGAGGCGGTCGGCGCCTGCGCCCGCGGCCTGATGTCGCGGGAGGACGTCGACGCCATCGAACGCGCGATCTGCCCGGGTGAGGGCGCGTGCGGCGGCATGTACACCGCTAACACCATGGCCAGCGCCGCAGAGGCCCTGGGCATGTCGTTGCCCGGCAGCGCCGCTCCCCCGGCCACCGACCGCCGCCGCGACGGCTACGCCCGCCGCAGTGGCATGGCCGTGGTCGAACTGCTGCGCCGGGGTATCACCGCCCGCGACATCCTCACCAAGGAGGCGTTCGAGAACGCCATCGCAGTGGTGATGGCGTTCGGCGGATCCACCAACGCGGTGCTGCACCTGCTGGCGATCGCCCACGAGGCCAAGGTCGAACTGTCCCTGGCCGACTTCACCCGCGTCGGCTCGAAGGTGCCGCACCTGGCCGACGTCAAGCCGTTCGGCAAGAGCGTGATGACCGACGTCGACCGCATCGGCGGCGTGCCGGTGGTCATGAAGGCCCTGCTGGACGCCGGACTGCTGCACGGCGACGCGCTGACCGTCACCGGAAAGACCATGGCGGAGAACCTCGCCCACATCAATCCGCCGGATCTCGACGGCAAGGTGCTGCGGGCGATGAACAACCCGATCCACCCGACCGGCGGCATCACGATCCTGCACGGCTCACTGGCGCCGGAAGGCGCGGTGGTCAAGTCCGCCGGCTTCGACGCCACCGTTTTCGAAGGCACTGCAAGGGTTTTCGACGGCGAACGGGCGGCCATGGACGCCCTGGAGGACGGCACGATCGCCGCCGGCGATGTCGTGGTGATCCGCTACGAGGGCCCCAAGGGCGGCCCGGGCATGCGCGAGATGCTGGCCATCACCGGGGCCATCAAGGGCGCTGGCCTGGGCAAGGACGTCCTGCTGCTCACCGACGGCCGGTTCTCCGGCGGCACAACGGGTTTGTGCGTCGGCCATGTGGCACCCGAGGCTGTCGACGGCGGCCCGATCGCGTTCGTCGTCGACGGCGACCGGATCCGACTGGACGTCGCCAACGGGACCCTCGACATCCTGGTCGACTCGTCCGAAATCGACGCCCGGGCAATCGGTTTCACGCCGCCAGCGCCCCGGTACACCACCGGCGTCCTGGCCAAGTACCGCAAACTCGTCGGCTCGGCAGCCAACGGCGCGGTCTGCGACTGAGCCGGTCCGGGCTGCCGGTTGCCCGGCAGCCCGACGCGGCCGGCTACCTGCTGCCCGCCGACTTCGCCGCTGCCGGCTTCCGGGTCGCACTGTCGGCGGCCCGGTCGGCCCGGTCGGCCCGGTCGGCCCCGTGCAGGGTGGCACGCGACTGCGCCGCCCGCGGAGCAACGCTGGCATTCACCGCGGCTCCACCCTTGCGCGGCGAGGCCACCGGAACCGCAGGGCTGGAGGGGGTTTCGACCGCGGCCGCGCTGGCGACAGGCTGGATGTCCACCGCGCGCTCAGCGACTGGCCCCGGGGCTGCCACCGCCTTGGCTACGGCTGCAGCCGGGATGGCGGCCGGCGGGTAGGTGATGGCGAGATGGTTGCCGTCGACGGTGAGCACCGGCGCGGTCTTGCCGAACCGCAGCAGCGGGAACGAGTTCTGGAATCCGACGACCAGCGCCCTGGTGACGTCGCCGGGCACTTCCTTCCACTCAGCCGGGGTGAGCGGTTTCTTCGACAGGAAGGTCACCAGTTCATCGGACTGGTCGAACGTGCGCGTGTACAGGCCGCCCGCCGTCGGGGTCTGCACGTCGGTGTAGGCGGTGTTCACCAGAATCGACAGCGCCGGTTGCAGCGCATCGGCCAGCGGGTTGCCGAACCTGTAGTCGCTGCCGAGGCGCGCAAGAATCGCGTTGCTGACTCGCGCCGGAAGCCGCAGCGGCTCGAGCATCGCCAGGTCGTCGGGGACGACAGTGCTATACAACGTGCTCGGAGTGCTCGAACTGGCCAGGAAGGCAAGCGCGGCGATGATCGCGGTGTCCGAGGCGCCCTGGAAGGTTGTCCCGCCCAGCATGTTGGTGGGGAACAGCGACGCCATCACCGTGTTGGTCAGGGCGAACGGGTTGAGCGTCACCGGGAAGTCGGACAACGGGTTGTACCCCCATCCGAGTCCGACAACGGCCGAGTTCATGGCGATACCGGTGCTCGAGACCGAGGTGCCGCCGATGCTGACCGAGGGCAGGTCGAATCGGTCGCGAATCTGCTTGAACCGTGAGTACAGGCCTCCGTTGGGAGTGCCCGGGTTGTTGACCTCGAGCACCGCGAGGTTGGTGACGTTGGTTCCTTGGACACAGGTCAGGCCCGTGGTGCAGGACGCGCCGGTGACCGAACTGACTCGGCCGCTGGGCACCAGTGGCGTGTACCCGGGCAGCGTGGTGCCCGCGGCGCTGGACAGCAGCGCCTCGTAGGACAGACCGGACTTGAACGCTCCCAGGCCGGATCCCGCCAGGATCGCCGTGCCCAGTGCACCGCCCGGTTGCCGGCTGAACGTGGCGAAGCCGGGGACGAACCCGCCGAACGGGTAGGCGTTGATCGCGTCGGCCAGGCCCACGACGTCGATCGGGGCGTTGTTGAGATTGACGGTGATCGAACCCACCACCGGGACATCCGGGATCTCCAGGGTCTTGACCCCGGCGATGTCGGCGAGCTTCAGCAGCGGTCCGGTGGTCACCGCGTCGAGCGTCAGCGCCCCCGCTCCCGGTGCGGCCAGTCCGGCGGCCAGCGCGGTCGTCGTGACGGCGACTGCCGACAGCAGTGCGGCATTGCGGCTCATCTGACCCAGACCCGTGACTAGCGACATTTTCCACCTTCTCGTTCGGATTCTCACCTTTATCTCAGGAACATACACCGCTACTGCTCCCTGGCAAATAGCTGTTTTGCGGAATGACGCTCATTAATCTGTCTTGGTAGGCAGTTGGGCAACCTGAGAACCAATGAAGGGCGCCTCCGCTGTCGCCGGGGACAACAACGACCCTTGCGCACTGCACCGGGGTGACGCACAGTTGGCTCCGTGAGCCGATCAGCCCTGCGCATCTGTCCGCTGTGCGAAGCCACCTGCGGTTTGGTTCTGACTCTGGACGAGGGTCGGGTCACCGCCGCCCGTGGCGACCGCGACGACGTGTTCAGCCACGGCTTCGTCTGCCCCAAGGGGGCCAGTTTCGCGGAGTTGGACAACGACCCCGACCGGCTACGGGTCCCACTGGTCCGCCGCAACGGCGAACTGGTGGAAACCGGCTGGGACGAGGCGTTGCGCGTTGCCGCCGACGGCGTGAAGAAGGTCATGTCGGGGGCCGGGTCGGTGGCGGTCTACCTGGGAAATCCCAACGCCCACACCGTCGCCGGCGGTCTGTACGCTCCCCAACTGGTTCGTGCGCTGCAGACCCGTCAGGTCTACTCCGCCAGCACGCTCGACCAGATGCCCAAACAGGTCGCCTGCGGGTACCTGTTCGGCAATCCGTTCGCCTTCACGGTGCCCGACATCGACCGGACCGATCACCTGGTGATCATCGGGGCCAACCCTCTGGTGTCCAACGGAAGTGTCGCCACGACAGCCGATTTCCCCGGCAAGCTCCGCGCGCTGCGCCGCCGCGGTGGACGCCTGACGGTCATCGACCCCAACCGCACCCGGACCGCCGCGGCGGCGGACCAGCACATCGCGGTGTGCCCGGGAACCGACGGGGCGCTGCTGTTTTCGATGGTGAACGTGCTCTTCGAGGAGGACCTGGTGGACCCCGATCTCGGCGGGCTGGCCGACCGGGTCGCCGGGGTCGACCGCGTGCGCACAGCGGCCGAGGACTTCCCACCGGAGGCGGTGGCCGGGCACTGCGGGGTCAGTGCGGAGGAGATCCGCGAACTGGCCCGCACCATCGCCGCCGCTCCGCGCGCCGCCGTCTATGGCCGGATCGGAACCTCCACCGTGGCGTTCGGGACCGTGACCAGTTGGTTGGTCGACGTGATCAACGTGCTCACCGGAAACCTCGATCGGCCCGGCGGGGCGATGTTCGCCACCTCCCCGATCGGCTCGGCCCCACGGCCGCCCAAGCCCGGGCGCGGCTTCTCCGTCGGCCGCTGGCAGAGCCGCGTCTCCGGGGCTCCCGAGGTCTGCTCGGAACTTCCCACGCCGCTGCTGCCGGAGGAGATCGAGACGCCCGGAGACGGCCAGGTTCAGGCACTGGTCACGATCGCCGGGAACCCGGTGCTGTCGGCACCCGACGGCGATCGGCTCAGCGCGGCGCTGCAGACGCTGGACTTCATGGTCTCGATCGACCCCTACCTCAACGAGACCACCCGCCATGCCGACGTGATCCTGCCTCCTCCCCCGCCCTCATACGCCCCGCACTTCGACGTCGCGCTGTCGAACGTGGCGGTACACAACACCGCCCGCTACTCGCCGCCGGTGTTCGCATCGCCGGCCGACCGTCCCGACGAGGTCGAGATCCTCTGCCGCCTGATCCTGGGCGTCCTCGGCGTAGGGACGGATGCTGACCCGAGTCTCATTGATCAGCAGATCATTTCGCTGATCCTGGGCAAGGAGGTCGCCGACCCCGACTCCCCCGTGGCGGGCCGCGACGTCGACGAACTGGTGGCGATGTTGCCCGACGGTCCGGGCTACGAGCGTCGGCTGGACATGATGCTGCGGCTGGGTCCGTTCGGCGACGGGTTCGGCGCCAATCCCGAGGGATTGACGCTGGCGCGACTCAAGGACAATCCGCACGGCATTGACCTGGGCGCGCTGACCCCACGCATCCCGGCGATCCTGAAGACCCCGTCGGCCATGGTGGAGCTGGCACCCGAGCCGATCTTGGCCGACGTCCCCCGACTGCGGGCGTCGGTGGACGCGCCAACCGGCGGATTCCTGCTCGTCGGCAGGCGGCACCTGCGCTCCAACAACAGCTGGATGCACAATCTGCCGGCGTTGACCGGTGGCAGCAACCGATGCACCCTGCAGATCCACCCCGACGACGCCGCCCGCCTGGGCATCGCCGACGCCGCTCTCGTCACCGGCCCCGGCGGGACGCTCGAGGTGCCGGTCGAGATCACCGACGGGATCCGGCGGGGCGTGGTGTCGCTGCCGCACGGCTGGGGTCATACCGCTCCGGGCACTCGGATGTCGGTCGCCGCGGCCGACCCGGGCGTCAACGTCAACACCCTGCTCGACAGCTCCCTGCTGGAGCCGTTGTCGGGTACTGCCGTGCTCAACGGTGTGCCGGTCGACATCGCGCCGGTCTAAGGGGAAGCGGCTACCGCACGCCTTCCTTCGCATAGAGCACCCGAAGGACGTGGCCGGTTTCCGGTCCCATCACCGCAGCTGCGAGGTCGCAGAAGGTCGCGGTGAACTCCGGTCCGTGCGCGGGGCCGTCATTACCGCAGAGGTGATGCGCCAGTTCGTGCAGCACCACCAGTTCGCGCATGGCCCAGTCGGCGTTCAGCTGCAGCGGTACGGCGATCACCCCGGCACTCTCGTAGTGCGCGGCAGTGACGGCCCGGCGGGCCCGCACGCGAACTGTCCCGGGACGCGGCCAACGCACGGTGACGGCGGGCAACGTCAGCACGTCGTCGACGTAGCGTTGGACCGAGTCCACCGACGCGAAGCGGGCCTCCGGCGGGAGAGTGATCGAGGTCCCGAAGAAGTCGATGGCCCGCGAATTGTGTTGTGCGGCGCGGTCAAATAGCTGGCGGGCGAAAGCCTCTGCCGCATAGACCCGCGAGCGTTGGCTGTCTCGCGCGCTCACCTGTCCAGCCGGGTCCGCGCTCCCGGCAGCTCGGGACTGGCCCCCAGCCGGGCCTGGCGACCGGCCCGGTCACCCGCCCGCCGGGCCGCCGACGAATAGCCGGCCGAGGCGCTGGTGGCCCGCCAGGAGCCTCGCGCCTTGGACTGGGTGCGGTAATGGTCGCGCAGCTCAAGTTCTTTGTTGCGCAACGCAATCGCGGTGCCGGGGGCGGCGGTACGGGACTGGGTTGCCTCGCGCCGGGCCTCGTCGCGAGCCTCGGTGAGCCGCTGGCCGATCCTCGCACCGAAGGCCAACTGGAAGTTGAGTCGGGCGGTGATGGTGGGCGTTGGCTTGTGTTCGCCGGTGGCCAGGTATGCGTCGCACGACCGCACCATCTGGACCACCAGGCTGGCGTAGAGAGAGTGGGTGGCGTCGATGTCCTCGGGAAATCCGTACGCGTAGACGTAGGTGGAGTTGGAAGCCACGTCGCAGCGCACATCGTTGGCCGAGGCGATCACGGCGAACAGCTGCACGTAGGTGCGCAGCCCGCGGGAACCTGGCTCACCGATGGTGACGGTCCGCTGGGTCGGAGCCTGGGCGGCGGTGCGGGTGGCCGAGTGCGCTCGTGCGATGGCGAGGTCGATCGAGGTCGCGGTGGCCAGGCGCTGGGCGGCGGCCATGAACGCCTCGGCCTCGTGGGCATTGTCGGTGCCTTCGGCCTGGCGCAGCAGAGCGGCGATCCGGGCCAGCATCTTGTCATCGGTCATGGAAGTCATGGGCCCAAGGTAGGAGGCGGTGCCGACGTTTCCGGCCGCCCACCCGGGTGCCCACCCTGGCTATCACCACAACGGAATTCATCCACAGCCCAACAATACTGGGGCTATTTGGTGACGAACTCGTCCAACGCCGCGACCAACTGGGGCGACAGCGGGCCCTTCTTGGCGTAGCCGGAGACATTGTCGGAGGGGTCGTCGCGCAGCACGTGGTTGACCCCCGTGAGTTGCACGAACTGCAGCGCGGTGTGGGTCAGCGCCGCGGCGAGTGGCTTCATATCGGCGCAGTCGGCCTGGCCGTCGGAGTCCGAACACGTCAGCAGAACCGGGGTGGCCGCGGGAATGCGCGCGGCCAGTTCCAGTGGGTCGATGGCGTCGGCCTCGGCGACGGCCTTGACGTTGCCCGGGTTCAGAATCGCGCCCAGTCCGTCGGGCAGTGTGGCCGGTGCCTTTCCGGCGGTGCGGACCTGTGCCACCGCCGCGCGCCAGGCGGTTCGAACCTGCTCGGCTTGCGCCGGGGTCTTGGCGCCCCTTTGGACGGCGGCATCGACGTCGGCGTTGACCCGCCCGGTGATCAGATCGAGGTAACGTGCCGACAACGGCTGCAGCAGGGCCAGCGAGTGGATCCTCGGGGCTCCCGGGCTGGTGTCGTCAGCCACGGCCATCGCATGGATGGCACCCTCGCCGATGGCGTACACCGAGACGCGGTCGGCGTCGATGCCGGGCTGTCCGGCCAGAAAACGCGCCGCCGCTTGAGCGCCGGCGGTGTAGACGGCACTTCCCACGTCGGCCGGTCGGTCGGCGTAGGGACCGAGGCCGGTGGCCCCGGTGCCGATCTTGTCGTAACGCAGTGACGCCACCCCGTGCTCGGAGAGGTATTCGGCGATCTGGCGCATGTTGCCGATCGGCCCGGCCACGTTGTTGTCACCGTTGCGATCGGTCTGTCCGCTCTCGGAGATGAGTAGCGCGGCGGGTCCCGGGGCGGCGTCGGCGGAGTGTCGATACGTGCCGTGCAGGGTCAGGCCGGCGGAGACGAAGGTGACCTCGTCGTCAACCCAGACGCGGTCCGCAACCGGGGTGCGCCCGCAACCGGCCAGCACAGCCACGGTCAGGATCGCCGCCAGCAGACACCGCCCAATGCGCGTCACAGCCGCACCCCGCCCAATGCGCGGCGTCACAGCCGCACCCCGCCCAATGCGCGGCGTCACAGCCGCACCCCGCCCAATGCGCGGCGTCACAGCCGCACCCCGCCCAATGCGCGGCGTCACAGCCGCGCAGCGATCCAGTCGGTCACATCATCGAGGACCCGGTCACGCTCCGGTTCGTTGAAGACCTCGTGGAACAGTTCCGGGTAGATCTTGAGTTCGACGTCGTGGGAACCGACGTGCTCGACCAGGCGCCTGCTGCCGTCGGCGGACACCAGGCGGTCCTCCTCGCCGTGCACCACCAGCAGGGGCGCGGTGATTCCGGGCGCCAGCAGGTGCATCTTCTCCCCGACCACCAGAAGTGCCTTGCCGATGCCGGCGGGCACCTTGCCGCGGTACACCAGCGGATCGGCCTTGTAGTCGGCGACCACCTGCGGGTCACGGGACACCGAGTCGGCGTCGATGGCCTCGATCGGCAGGTTGGGGAAGATCGAACCGATGGCCTTCCCGATGATCGCCTTGGCCTTGGACACTCCGGTGTGCGCGGCGATGGCCGGACCCGACAGGATCATCAGGTCGTAGTCGTCGGCGTGCTGCACGCCGTAGGCGAAGACGATCCCGCCGCCCATGCTGTGACCGAGGACGATCACCTTGAGGTCGGGATTCTCCTCGCGTGCCTTCGCGACGAGGTCACGGAAATCCGAGACGAACTCGTTCATATGACGCACGCGGACACGCTTGCCGCCCGCCCGGCCGTGGCCCCGGTGGTCGAGGGCGTACATCGATAGGCCGGCTCGGCCGAACCGCTCGGCGACGTGGTCATAGCGCCGGGCATGCTCCCCGTACCCGTGCGCGAGCACCACGACGGCCCGCGGTTCGGTGTCCGGGGTCCATACGTCGTAGACGATCTGGACTCCGCCATGCCCCTTGAACGTCCGCTCGGAGCGGGTTGTGACCATTAAGGCAGGGTAACGCCCGGGACGGTACGGTTGCGAACCGCGGACGTTCGGGCGGCCAATTCACCTGCAGCCGTTCGTGATACACGCGCAACCGGATGGTCACTTCGCTGTTATGAATGTTGACAGTGGTATCGGTGTGGTTAATGGTTAGTCTGTGGGATCACCAGCCGCCCTGGTCCGGAGCGTCGGCAGCCTGTCGGCCTGCCTCATGCTGGCCGCCGCCACCGCACCCCCGGTGACCCACGCCGCAGCACACGACCAGTTGACCCAGGCGATCGCCGCGACACCGGGGAAGTACGCGTTCTACAACTTCGGACCGGGCTCTCCGGCGCCGATGCTCGACGCCGCCGGCAACTCCTACGAGATGATCGACGGCGGTCGGCTGATGGTTCTGAAGTCCGCAGCCGGAAAGTTGTCCCCGCACCTTCTTGTCGACACCCATCAGGGAGTCCAGGCCCGCTGCGAGCAGACTCCCGGTGCACGGACGCGGGACGGACTCCTACAGGCTGCCGAAACATTCACCCCGATGCAGGCCTGGCAGATGCTCGGCCGACCCCGAATCGCGATCAATGCCAACTTCTTCGACGTTCGCCGGCAGTCCGCCGGCAGGTGGAAGCAGATCGGATGCACCTCCCCCCTGGGTGCCTACCTCGACAACACCGGCGATGCGGGCAGGGCCAACGTCGCTGTCACCGGATCGGTGCCGTACGCGGGAAAGCAGGCGCTCTCTAACGGGGACGAGATCTGGACCCCGCTGAGCACACTGATCATTCCGGTGCAGTCGGCGCCGTATCTGATTACCCCCAAGGCGCCCAACGATTTTGAGCCCGCATCGGCCGAGATCGCCAGACTGATGGACAACGGCACCCGCTTCGTCGCGGTGAGCGGGATCAAGCTACTGGCACCCGGAGATTCCAGCCAACTCAACGACATCGGGCCGCGCGCCCCCAGGACCGCGCTGGCCTACGACCGCGTCAACGACCAGTTCTACATCTTCCAGGGCGGCAACTACACCCCCGACCAGATGCAGGATCTGTTCCGCGGGCTGGGTGCCGACACCGCAGTGCTTCTCGACGGCGGCGGTTCCTCGGCGCTGGTGCTGCGCCGAGACAACGGCCAGGCATGGGCGGGAGCGACTTCCCCGCCGGGCTCCTGCGACACCCCGGAAGTGCTGTGCGACTGGGATCCTCGCGAGCGGGGACTGCCGGCCTGGCTCGGCCTCGACTGAGCCGGCGTGGACGGCCGACCCGCCCGGCCTCAGAGTTTCGGGGTGAGGTCCAGTGAGGTCACGGTTGACATCTTGGTGACCTTCCACTGTGTGCCCTGTCGCTTGAGGTCCAAGCGGTAGGACAGGTACTTCATGGACGGGATCTTGCTCTTCGGTGAGGTCGACTCGGTGTTGGTGAAAACCAGCGCCGTGGCCTCATTACCTTGCAGGGACTCGACCGCCGTTGCCACCACCTGGGTCTTGTTGGTGACCTGGGCCTGCTTGTTGGTGGCCGCGATCGCATCGACGAACTTGCGGTACTGGTTCTGCAGATCACCGGAGAGGAACTTCGCCGACCGCTCCGGCAATTTGTCCATGTCTTCGGGGCTGTAGGTCCACAACGTGGTGATGGCGTCGACAGCGGTGCGGGCGATGTTCATCTTGGTCGCGACGCCGGCGCGGTCCGCCAGGTAGGGCTGAAGAGCACCGCCGGCGAACGCCCCGGCAAGGACGAACGATCCCGCCGCGGCACCGATCAGGGCCTTGGTCTTGTTGGCCGCCAGCCACTTTCGGGGCCCCGACGGCTCCTTGTGCACCGGCTCGACGAGAGTCTCGTCCTCGTCCTCGGTCTCGATGTCGATCTCGTCCACGATGCCGTCATCGGATTCCTCGATGATGACGTCCTCGGTCGAGCGGGTCCCGGAGTCGGTCAGATCACCTGAACCAGGTTGCTGATCTTCCACTGCTCCCCTTCTTTCTTAGCGGTCACCAACCAGCGGTTGCCGCCCTCGATGACCTTGCCGTCCGGCATTTTCGTGCTCGTGCGCGCCGCGACGACGACGTTCGCGCTGCCGTCGTCGTTCCAGTTCTCGATTCCCAGTGCCTCGACGGTGCCCTTCGTCAGCTCCGCGCGGGCGACTTGGACGACGATCGCGTTCATCTTCTCGCTGTACATCTTCGCGAAGTCGCCAGTGCCCATGGCCAGCACTTTGTCGGCATAGTCGTTGGCGTGGAACGGATCCAGGGACGTGTACTGGGTGATGAAGGCGCGGACGGCGTCCAGTGCGGCGACTTCCCGCAGTTGTTCGCGGTAGGTCGATTCGTGGTGGACGAAGACCAGCGTGCTGACACCCAGGGCGACGGCCACTGCGGCGGCGGCTCCCGCTCCGACCTTTCGCAGCAGCAGGTCGGGGGCAGGCTCGTCCGGCAGTTGGAAAGTCGCCGGTGTGTCGGGGTCTATGCGGCGGCGCGGACTCATCGGCCCTGCTTCGGAGAAGGGGCTGCGCTGGAGGGCGCTGCGCTGGACGGGGCCGGCGCCGGCTTGCTCGGCGCTGCGCTGGACGGGCCAGGCTTGCTCGGTGCCGAACTACTCGCGGCTGAACTGCTGGGCGCCGGCTTGCTCGGCTCGGCAGAAGCAGTCGGCTTGCCCGGCTGGGGCGGGGCCGGCTGGGCCAACTGGGGAGGTGCGGGCTTGGCCAGCACGGTGATGTCCGATACCTGCCACTGGCCGTCGCCCGATTTGACGAATGAGGCGCGGACGGTGGCGGTGATGAAGCGCTGGTCCTTCTCGGCGCCGCGCTGGCCCTGCATCAGCAGCAGCATCTGCGCGTGATCCGATGTGACCGTGCCGGGCATGACGGCGCTGTTGGTCACCCAGTACTCATTGTTGATGATCGGGCCGGCCTTGCGAATGGCCTCCTGCTGCGCGACCAGTTGGGGCCGATAGCTGTCGGTGACCAGGGACTGCGCTCGGGTGAAGTCAGCGTCCACGGAGTCGGTCGCGTAACTGAGGACGTCAGGGACGATCTTGGGGCCCTGCTCGGAGATCTGCGTCCGGGCGTTCGTCACCGCAGTCTCGTGACGGTAGACCGCAAGGTAGCCGAACAGGGCACCGAGCAGTGCCAGCCCGCCCAGTGCTGCCACTGCCTTGGTCAGATACGGGCGGAGGTCAGTCCGGCGTCCGCTCACTGGTCGGACCTCGGTCCGGGTGGCGATGTCGGCGAAGGTCCGGCGACGTGAGTCCACCAGCGGCCAGAACCAGCCCGCAAGCAGTGGGATGGTGTCGAGCAGGTGGGCGAGGTCACGCAGCAGCAGGAACCAGGGGTCGATGGGGCGTCCGTCGAGGCGGACGACGGCGATCCCGAACAGCGACCGTCCCAGGGTCCACCCGGCGATGACCGGGAGGATCAGCCGATTGGCCGCGATGAGGAAGAACACCAGCGCAGCGACAAGGGTGCACAGCCACCAGACCCAGCCGAACGTGGGTGCGGAGGCCGCAAGCAACATGAACACCACGACGACACCGGC
>CAIOYU010000253.1 GCA_903862565.1 uncultured Actinomycetes bacterium
CGTCGTCTTCCCCCGCGGCGGCCAAGAATTCCAGGGCCCCTGGATCCTCGGCCTGTGGACCGAGGACGGCGACGGGATCGCCCTGGAGGGCACCTCGACGGACATCCTGCACTACCTGCGCAGGGCCGTCGCCTACGTCGAACGGGCCACCAAACAGGAAGGGCTGCCCGGGGCGTTCGGCGAACTGGTCGACCTGCGCGAGCAACGCAGCGAGGCCGCCGCGCGCGGCGAGGACGTCGACGACTACAACGCCCGCGAAGTTCAGCTGATGCGGTGGATCGCCGAAGCGAGCGCCCAACTGCTCGAGTACCAGTCCCGGTGGCGGCCCGAGCCCTTGGACTGATCGCGGCCCGGCCCGCCCCTTCGGGGGCGGGACCGGGAACCCGCCCCCACTCATCACCCCACCAACGACAGGAACCCTCTGATGAGCATTCACACCGATCCCACGGACCCGTGGACCCGCGGCACCGACGACGACGTCCCGTTGCGCCCCGACGGCAACGTCGCCATCGCCTGGCGCGATCTGCCCGCCGGCGGGCACTTCATCGAGCAAGCCGTTGTCGTCTATCTTCGCCTCGACGACGCGGGTCGACGGTGGATCGTCGACGGATCCAGCCTCGACGGCTACGCCCTGGACAGCAGCCACGGCGACCTCAGCGCGCAGCGCTGCGAATGCCCGTGCGGCCAGGAGGCGGCGTGCGAAGCGGCCCGCGTTGCCGCCGACCAACTGCCGTTGCCCACCGGCCGGGAGTTGGCCGCCCTGATCGTCGAAGCGCTCTGAGGTGGCGGTCCCGCCCGGGGATGTCGCCCTGCGGCCCCGGGCGGGACCGCGCCCCGCCCTGCGGGCGGAAAACCCCGTGGAGACACATATACCTGTCAGCACTCCGGGAAGTGTGATCGACCGGGGCCCGACCGCGTCAAGCTCCGCCGCTTCACGGGCTCGCGTGTCTCCGGCTGCACCTCGCTGGCGCTCAGTTCCGCCTGCGCCACGCGGCACCGACGATTTTTGCGCCCTACCCAACCGGCGCGGCAAGCCCTGCGGGCGCCGCGCCGGCGGGGCCGCAAAATTCGCCTCCGGCCCTACGGCTCCCACTTGACACGCCCACCCAGCCGATCCGCACCGGAGGTGTGCCGACCGGCACAAACCACCTCCCCAAGGAGACATTATGAAACTGGCCCTGGACTTCGACTTCGACCTCGACGAGGAAACCCCGCGTCGCGCCGAGCAGTGGATGGATTTGGCGCTGTGCGCCGGGGAAGCCGATCCGGAGATTTTCTTCCCCCAGACCAACGGCGCAGCCAAGAAAGCCAAGAAGGTGTGCGGCCGCTGCGCGGTCAGCGCCGAGTGCCTGGCCTTCAGCCAGGAGAACGACATCATCGAAGGCGTCTGGGGCGGACTCACCGAGACCGAGCGCGGCGCACTCATGGCCATCCGCGACGGCGCCCCGGCCTAACCGCGACACCGACCCGAAGCCCGGTCGCGCCCTGCACCCCCGGCAGGCGCGGCCGGGCTTCGCCCTCTCCCCTCACTCCCGAAAGGAACACCTCATGACCCCCAACGACATGCCCGCCCGCAGCGGCCTCACCCCGCCGCGGCCGGCCAACCCTCACGACGACACCGGCTGGCTGGCCCACCTCAGCAAGACCGAGCTGGCCGACCTGATCGGCTACCCCGGCGAGGACACCGCCGAGCAACGGCGCATCCAGCGCGCCCTGTTCGGCCCGACCGGCCGGCCGGTCACCCGATGAGCGGGGTGCTGCGCATCGACGGCACGGTGATCGACGCCGCCGAGTTCGCCTACGACGGATGCCACAAGATCTACCTGATCTTCACCGCCGCCGACCGCGCCGCGATGATCAGCTACGGATACGGCGAGGACACCTCGAGCATCCTGCCCGTCAGCGAACTGCCCCGAGTGTGGGGCGAGACGTGCTTCCTGCGGTTCATCTCCCGGGCAGACCTCACCGGCCCGGATCTGGTGCCCCAGGGCTACGACTGGGAGCCGATCATCCGCTGGACGCCGCGCTGAGCGGCGGCAGGCCCCCGGCATCGCCGGGGGCCTGCACCGCCGCGGTCTCCGGCGGGCGGTCCGCGGTGGCCGCGGGCTTGCCGGCCAGCTTCGCGGCCGGCTTCGCCGCGTCCTCGGCGGCCGCGATGTACTCCCGGATCACCGACTCGGCGATCCCCGACTTGCGGGCCAGATCGCGCAACGCCGTTCCCCGCGCCCGGACCGCGGCATACGCCGCACCCGCGACGCGGCGCTCCTTGACCCGCCGGCCCTCGGCCTTCGCGGTCAACTCGGCGGTCACCTTGGCGATCTGCGCGGCCAGGTCGGCGTCGATCGCCTCCAGCCGGGTCTGGGCCGCGTCGGCCCGCTCGAGGTCGGCAATGTCGTCGCGCGTCCGCGCCGCGGTCTGCGCGGCCTCCTCCCGGGCGGCCACCAGGGCGGCCTTGCGCGAACGCTGAAGATCGTGCGTCAAAGATTTACCCGCTATTCCCATACCTTCCATTCTTACCTCCCTTCCCCATACTTGCCACACCACCCACAACCCTCCCCCTTATTTCCCTCCACACCCCTCTCATCCCCTTCACTTTTACCTCCTTCCTCTCTCCTAACCCCCACCCTCTTTTTAACCTTTTGCATAGCACACCTCTTGCACTCAGGACCGGTTCGCGAATTTCGCCCGGTTTCTGAGGTTTTTCTCAGGTTATTTGGGGGCTGGTGGGCGTAGATTGAGGGCGGTAGCGGCGGTGGGAGCGGAGGTGTGTGGGCGGTGATGACACTGCACAAGCTGACCGCCGGGGACGGCTACCAGTATTTGATTCGCCAGGTGGCGGCCCTGGATGACACTCACCGAGGGCAGGGGGAACTCGGCGACTACTACTCCACCAAGGGCGAGACGCCGGGGCGGTGGGGTGGTTCTGGCCTGGCGGCGCTGGGTCGGGCGGCGATGCTGGTGGGTGCCGGTGAGGCGGATCCGTGGACGGTCGAGGCCGATTCGGTGGTGACCGAAGCGCAGATGAAAGCGCTGTACGGGCTGGGGCTGCATCCCAACCATGAGTCGATCCTGTCCCATCTCACCGAGGCGGGGGTGGGCGGCCGGCGTGCCGAGCGGGCCGCGCGACTCGGCCGCAAATTCCTGGTCTACGACGAGCACAACGAGTTCTTCGAGGAACTCAAGTTGGCCTATGCCCGGCATAACGCGGCGCTGGGGTTGCATCCGTTCGCGGCGATTGGCGCGGAGGTCAAGGCGACGATCCGCACCTCGGTGGCCACCGCGATGTTCACCGCCGAGTACGGTCGGGCGCCCGCCGATGACCGCGAGTTGTCGGGTTTCGTGGCCCGCCGCAGCCGGCCGAAGACGACGGCGGTGGCCGGCTTCGACTGCGTTTTCACGCCGGTGAAGTCGGTGTCGACGCTGTGGTCGATCGCGCCGCGGGAACTTGCCGAGCAACTCCAGGCCGCTCACGACGCCGCCGTCGCCGAGACGATGGCGTGGCTGGAACGCACCGCCGCGTTCTCCCGGATGGGCGCGCAGGGTCGGGCGCAGGTCAACGCCCTCGGGCTGATTTTTGCGCTGTTCAATCATCGGGACTCCCGCGGCGGGGACCCGAACATGCACTCCCATGTGGTGGTGAGCAACAAGGTTCCGGTGCTGGGCGACGACGGACAGATCCGCTGGCTGGCCCTGGACGCCAAGGTTCTCTACCAGATGGGTGTGGCCGCCTCCGAGTTCTACAACTCCGCCGTCGAACGGAACTGCACGCAGATCGGGTTGCGATTCCACGACGTCGACAAGGGTCCCGGGAAGCGCCGGGTGCGCGAAATCGTCGGGGTGGCGCCGGAGTTGAACCGGCATTTCTCCTCGCGGCGCGTTGCCATCGAAGGCCGCGTCGATGTGTTGTCGGCGGCCTTCCAACGTGCCCACGGCCGCGAACCGACCGCCGTCGAATATTTTGCGCTGTCGCAGAAAGCGACACTCGAAACCCGCCAGGGCAAGCACGCGCACCGGTCATTGGAGGAGCAACGCGCGGGGTGGCGGCGGCGAGCCGTGCAGGTGCTGGGCAGCGCCCGGGAACTGGCCGCGATGGTCTCCGGAGCCACTGTGGGTGTCCCCCGCCGGGCGGTCGCCCTCACCGACGACCTCGTGGAGGCGGCCGCGGCGGCCACCGTGGCGGCGGTGTCGGCGAAGCGGGCAACCTGGAAAATTAACCACGTCCGGGCCGAAGCGGAACGTCAACTGCGCTACCTGGAGTGCTACGACGACCCGACCCGCGCCGCGGACCGGGTGACCGCGCGGGCCTTGCAGGTGCATTCGCTTCAGGTTTCCGGGCCGGTCGATGCGGAGCTGGGCGAGCCGGAGTTGTTGCGCCGCCGCGACGGTGCGAGCGTCTATACCCGCCACGCCCAGGAGACGTTCACC
>CAIOYU010000254.1 GCA_903862565.1 uncultured Actinomycetes bacterium
AGGGTATCGGGAGCCGTCCACCCCGACCGAGGAGGTGCTGGCCGGGATCTATGCCAGGGTCCTGGGCTTGGACCGCGTCGGGATCGATGACTCCTTCTTCGACCTCGGCGGCGACTCACTCACGGCAATGCGGGTGATCGCGGCAGTGCGCAGTGCCTTCGGTACCGCAGTGCCTGTGCGCAGCATCTTCGCCACGGCGTCGGTGCGAGGGTTGAGCCGGGAGCTGGACGCTGGCGCCGGTCCCGGGCCCGAGGTCGTAGCGGTCGAGGTTCTGCAGCGCGGCGTCGGCAATCCGATCTTCTGCATCCATCCGTCCGGTGGGCTCTGTTGGCAGTACCGTGCGCTGACCAGCTATCTGGACTGCCCGATCGTCGGGATTCAACAAACCCCGGTGGCTGGTGAGAATCGACCCCACTCGATCCGCAGAATGGCCCAGATCTACGCCGACAGGATTGAGGCGACGCCCTTCCTGCCGCCGTACAACGTGTTGGGCTGGTCCTTCGGGGGAATCATCGCGCACGAACTGGCCATCGAACTCCAGCGCCGTGGGTGCGCCGTAGGGCACCTGGTGATACTCGACGCCGCCCCTGCGGACAGCGCCATGATGGCGGAAGGCTTTGCGGCAGAGGCGGACTCAACCGAGATTGCGGTCGCCCCGCCGGTTATCGCCGATTTCATCGCAGAATGTGAACGCATCAATTCCGAAATGTGCGCGCGTGGACATGCGACCGGTGTGTTCGACGGTGACGTCACCGTCTTTTCGGCCATGCGAGGCGCGGCGAGTTCCCTGGAATCTCCGCTGCGGGAGTACTGGCGCCCTTTCGTGAGCGGTACCGTCACTGAATACCCAGTTGACTGCTCCCACTTCGAAATGTTGAACAGGGATTCGCTGCGCCTGTACGGGGAAATAGTCAAAAGGTCGGTGGAGAGTTATTGAACGCCCCCGGGTTGCGTACACACGTCGGTGTGCACGCAACCCGGGGCAGTTCAACCGATGGTCTAGGCGGGGAACTGGCGCGTGGTGGTGATGCGCCCCGTCACGCCGAGCGACTGTGCCCTAGCGACCAGTTCCTGGTATTTCTGCGGATCGATGGTCTGGTCCCTGGTCAGGATGTAGCCGCTGCGGCCGCTCGGATCGCTGACGATCGCCCAGCTGTAGTCCGGTGCGCGGTCGATGATCAGGTAGTTGCCGGGCGGGTTGGCCGACGGCTTGGCTCCGAAGAATCCGACGTTCAGCGCGGTGTTGATGGGGTTGACCGGGACGGCTGAGCCGACGATGGACGACTTCGGGCCGCGATTGAAGAAGTAGTTCCCGGAGTTCTTCACGCCCAGCGTTCCGTCGGACTTCACGGTGTAGGTCGCCTTGGTGTTGACCAGGCCGATGGAGAAGAACTGCTTGACGCTGCCCTGCTCGTAGTAGGTGCCGGCGTAATCCGCCGCATCGATGGGCACGCTGGACGGTGCGACTTTCGTGGACGCCGCTGCGACGGCGGCGGCCGGCTTGGGTGTGGTGAGAGCGGTCGAGGCGGCCGGGGCCGCCGGCGAGTTGCTGCCTTGGTTGGCCACGACCCGGGCCGCTGCCGGCGCCGGGACGGCGCGGTCCACCGCGGCTGTCGGGAGTGTCCGGTTGCGCGGGGCGGCGGTGCCGGCGGAACTGGCCGCGGCGGAGGCCTTCGCCGACTGGACGCGGGCCGGGCTGGTGCGAGTCGGCTTGGCGCCACTGTCTGCTGCGGCGCTCGACGCTTGGGTCCCGCGGCTGGCCGGACCGGCATCACTGCCGGTGTCGGCGCCCGCCACGCCCACGCCGCACCACATGGCAGCTCCCATGCCGCCGACAACTGCTCCAGGTCCGATCCATCGCATCAGTGAGTTCATGATTGTGTGCCTTTCGCCGGCCGTCGAGATGTTCGTCGTAGCCGGAGTTCGTCGAGTGCCGATCGGTCGATCAGCTGTCACCTCCCTATTCGGAGCCGTTGCGGCGGTGGATTGGTCGGAGGTGGAGTTTGCTGGTGAGCCCGCCGCTGACCTCTCGGCCGGCGGCGGTACGCTTCGGCGCGTTGAAGGGGTGACCAGGGGATTCATGAACGTCGGCCGACAGACCATCGAGTGGCTGTACTCCACGCAACTGCAGGTTGACGACACGTGGGCGGTGCGCCTGCCGAACGGTTTCACCTGGTGGGCCTCCTCGAACGCCCAGACCATCGAGATCATCGGGGAAGAACAGGGCCCTGACGGCCAGACGGGATACGTCATCCGTGTCCGGACCGACCTTCTCGACGACCTGGACCTCACCGACGGGGTTGCCGACGAGCTCAGAACCGGCCCGATGCGCACGGCCGCGCTGGCCGGCCCGGTGTACGACGCCCGGGCGCGGCGTCTGAGCCTGTGTTCGCTGGCATTGGTCCACGAGGCGAACGTGATGTGGTTGCGAGTCCTGCTCGGCGCGGCCGCGGCGACGCAGCTGACCGAGGCCATGCTGCTGGGGCCCGTCCTGGCCGAGCAGTTGGGTGGCCGGCCGGCCATCAGTGCGCATCCCGAAAGCGGCCTTCGCGACGCACCCGACGAGAGTGCGTTGCCCGCCCGCGTCCTTGTCGAGGACGGCCGGGAGCCGTGCCGGTGGACCCGTGAAGATTTCGATGAGGCTGTGCAGCGATACATGAGGCAACCGCCCTCGCTGGGGGCGAGTGCCGGCGGCAACGGACTGACGGTGGCATTCCCCTACGCCGACGGAGCATCGCTGTGCCAGATCAGCGCCGAGCATCCGCACCCGCTCTATGGAAGCGGACTACTCATCACGCAACGCTTTCCGTTCTCCGCCGGATCTCAGGCCAACGGCGCCCGGCTGGCATTGGCGCTCAATGAGGATGACCTCTCGATCTATCCCGTGGGGTACGGATTCGGTAGCTACACCTACCGCGACAACGTGATCTGTTTCGCCGCGTTCGTCCCGCACGCGTTGAAGGGCCAAGTGGCGCTGGGCAATCTGTACTACTCGTGCGCGGCGCGGGCCCGGTCGGTCGCCGAGCGGTTGGTGCCGCGCGGCGACGCTACGCTCAGCGGGTGACTCGTGCGGCCACCCCGGCGATCGCCGCTCTGATCGCAGCCGGTGCGGCCCACGAGGTGCTGACCTACCACCACGACGCGCGAGCCGAGTCCTATGGCGAGGAAGCGGTCGCTGCTCTGGCGGGCCGGCACGGCGTCGTGGCCGAACAGATCCTCAAGACGCTGATCGTCGCCGGGCCGCCCGGGTTGGCGGTCGCGGTTCTGCCGGTGCCGTGGAAGCTCTCCCTCAAGGCTGCGGCAGCGGCGTTGGGGTGGCCCAAGGCCACGATGGCCGAACGCAGTGCCGCCGAGCGCTCGACCGGCTACGTGCTCGGCGGCATCTCTCCGCTGGGGCAACGCCGGAAGCTGCCCACGGTCGTCGACGCCTCGGCGTTGGAGTTCGACCGGGTGCTCTGCAGTGCGGGTAAACGGGGTTGGGACCTGGCCCTGGACCCGCACGACCTGACGCGCCTGACCGGGGCCGTCGTAGCGGATATCCGCGCCGGGTAACCGTCAATCATTCGACTCTGCGGTGCCGGTCGGCAACCATGGACAGGTGAGTGCGCCTTTTGATGTGGAACACCTGGCGGGAGTCCCCCGCGGGTGGCGCGTGCTTGCACCCTTCCGCTTCCGCGAGTTCCGGCTGCTGATCGCTGCCGTGTCGATCTTCGTCTTCGCCGAGGGCATGTGGACGGTGGTGATGGCGCTGCAGGTCATCGCGCTGGCCGACGATCCCGCTGCCCTGTCGTTGGTTGCCACGTGCCTGGCCGGGGGAATGCTGGCCTTCATTCTGGTCGGCGGCATCGTGGCCGACCGGGTGTCTCAGCGCGCGATCATCATCACGGTCGAGGCGGTCAACGTCGTCGCTGTCGGTGCGGTGGCCCTACTGGGGATGCTCGGCTCATTGCGGTTGTGGCACATGGCTGTTGCCTCGGTGGTGCTGGGTGCGGGAGCGGCGTTCTTCTTCCCCGCCTACAGCGCCTATCTGCCGCGCATCCTGCCACCGCAATACTTGTTGGCGGCCAACGGGATTGAGGGGATCATCCGACCCACCCTGGGTCAGGCGATGGGGCCGGCGTTCGCCGGCATGCTGGTCGGCGTGACCTTCCCCGCATGGGGCAGCACCGCTGTGGCGGTTCTGTTCACGGTCGGTCTGGTCCTGTTGGTGTCCATGCGCCCCGAACCTGCCGAACCCGTCGTCACCGACGGCGATCGCGAAAGACCGCATCCGCTGGCCGATTTGCGCGACGGGTTTCTGTTTGTGGCGAGGACTCGGTGGCTGTTGTGGACGCTGCTGTTCGCGAGCATGTGGGTGCTGTTGGCGTTGGGTCCGATGGACGTGCTGCTGCCGTTCATGGCCCGGGAGCGGTTCGTCCACGGCGGACAGATCTACGGATTCGTGCTCGCCGCCTACGGTTTCGGTAGCGCACTGGGTGCGCTGGCGGTGTCGACGCGGGCGTTGCCGCGCCGCTACCTGACAATGATGATGATGCTCTGGGGACTGGGCTCGATACCGTTGGCGGTCGTCGGGGTGACGCGGTCGTTCCCGGTCATGGCGATCGCCCTGTTCGTGGTGGGGTTGGCCAGCGGCGCCGGCATGGTCATCTGGGGCACCCTGCTGCAGCGCCGGGTGCCCGCGCACATGCTCGGCCGGGTCTCCAGCCTCGACTTCTTCGTGTCGCTGTCGTTCATGCCGCTGTCGATGGCGGTTGCGGGTCCACTGTCGAAGGTCGTTCCGGTGGAGGTCATCTTCGCCGCCGCGGGAATGCTTCCCATCGTGTTGGCCGTGGTGGCACTCGCCGCGGCACGGATGCCGCGCGACGAGATCGCCCACCCGCTGGGGTGAAATCCGGCGCGGATCAGCCGCCGATCGGGCGCCACCCGCCCAGGACGGCGGTGCGATACCACCCTTGCCGGTCGCGAACCTGTACGCCGGCCACGTTCTGAGCGTTCAGGCGGCTGTCGATGATGTGGTTGTCGTCGATGAAGATCACGACG
>CAIOYU010000255.1 GCA_903862565.1 uncultured Actinomycetes bacterium
GCCGACACTGCCACCCCGCTGAGCTATCAGCAGCAAGGGATGTACGCACAAGACAGCGAGTCCCATTCGAAGGCCGCCAATCCCAGCCCGTCCGCCACACCCCAGGGGAGTGAGGAAACCAAGCTTTCCGCGTCCGCCAAGACCAACCTGAGTCCGGTGTCGGCCTCGCTGTCCGACGGCCAGACCGTCTACATCGGCCGAGAAGACGGCACCGTGCAAGCCTGGACCAATGGTAAGGAGAAAATTCTGCAAGGCTCCGACTTGGGAAGTCCGGTCAAATTCATCCTGGACTACGACCGGCCACTGAAGGACGCTCAAGGCGCCACGGTCGAGAGCTCATTCACCGGTTACATCTCCGGCACCACTTTGACCGTCACCTCGATAAATCCGGGCAGTAAGGTGGTAGTTGGGAGTCAGATCAGCACGGGTGCTGTGATCCCGGTGAAACTTGCCGCCGGGACTACTTCGGTGGCGTCGGACCGCATAGTGCGCCTGGCGACCACGGCCGAGGTCATCCTGAACGGGAAGGACATGTCGGCCGAGGAGCAGCTCGCCGCCTTTACGGCTGGCCAGACGCAGCTCGATGATGGGGTGTCCCTCGACGGCGTCCATTTGCGCGCCGGTGACCTGGTCTTGGTGAAGGACCAGTCGTCGAAGACCGCCAACGGTATCTACCAGGTTGCGGCAGGTGGCGATGATCCGGTTCTCGTTGCTCCCGCCTACGGCGAATCCATATTCGTGTCCGCGGGCACGACCAACGCGAATTCGCGGTGGAAGCTCGACGGCGTGCTGCCGGGCACGACGATCACCAAATTCATTGACCAGACCACCTCATGCCCCAACAACGCATGTGACTCGAGCGGCGCCGGCGTCGTCGGCACCGGCCAAGGCGGGAGTAACGGGTACGCCGGCACCTACGAGGTCAGCATCTCTCAGACTGTCGGCAGCTCCGTACCTGTCGCGTTGTCGGGTTTCGCGGCGACTGATGGCTCAACCGCCGCTACTGTCACGTCTCCGGCCGGCACGGTGTTCACCCAGAAGGGGGTCCCGGCGGTCGCGCCCGGTTTTGTCGTCGGCCTGGAGAACGGTGCCGTCAAGCTGTACTCGCCCTCCACGGGCTGGGTCGATCTGCAGGGCACTGGCTGGAGCTCCGGGGTGAACGCGATGGCCACCTACAAGGAGGGCGTGGTCGTCGGCCTGGACAACGGGTCGGTGCAGGTCTGGACCGGCCCCGGCACGGACCCCGACCCGGCCACCTGGACGAAAAACTGGATCGACCGGCAGCCATGTAATCAGACTGCCTGCTGGAACCAGCCGGTCACCGCCATCGTCGGGTACAAGGACGGTTTCATCGCGAGCCTGGGCGCCTACGGCTACCGCACGTTTGACTCGGGGGTCGGTACCGCTTACAACAACCCTGGTGGGGTGATGTACTGGGACGGTTCGGCGTGGTCGGAACTGAAAGGCGATACGCGGACAGTCGGTACGGGCGAGAACACCGACAATGTCGGACTCGGCTGGGGCAGTGGCGTCACCTCGATGATCCGCTTCAGGGACGGCGTCGCCGTCGGTCTTCGGGACGGGCGGGTGGAGTACTGGGACGGTTCCAAAGCTGTGCCACAGGGCGGCACCCAGACAGGTCCGGTGTTCAGCCAGCTCACCGGGGGCAACGAACTGAGTACCCGCACCACGCCCGATACCGCCCTCTCGCCCGGCGTCGAAGTGCCCGTCCTTTATTACAGTGGCGATGCTGATAACCCTGATGTCTTAACAGGTTTCGATACTGTCTCCGACTACTTCGGGCTGACTGGGTCCCAGGGCCAGGTCGGCAGCTCGCTCACGTCACCCAGCGGGGCGTACTCGCTGAAACTGCAGGCTGACGGCAACCTTGTGATGTACGGCGGCGGCGATGCGGTGTGGGCCAGCAACACCGTCGGCGAGGGCGGCAACCGGCTGGTACTGCAGAAGGACGGCAACCTCGTTCTCTACAAGAGTTTCCCGATGACCTACCAGTATCCGGGCTATTCTCCTATTCCGGCTGAGGCCCTCCAACCGGTGTGGGCATCCGGCACCAACAACGCGGTCAAGCTGTCCCTTCAGGACGACGGCAACGTGGTGCTCTCCGACGCCAA
>CAIOYU010000256.1 GCA_903862565.1 uncultured Actinomycetes bacterium
ACCGACCCCGCATCCGAATCAGAGCCCTCCGCCCGCGCCACCCCGGCCGCCTGCGGACCCGCCAACGACAACCCGAGGGCGAACGCCGCCGCCCCGACCCGCACACCCTTGTTTCCCATCTTCGCTCTCCCCGGGCGTAGTTGAAGACCGTGGTTCCGATAAGACCGCCAGGGAGCGGAGTTGACCTCCCCTGCACGATATGACCGGTATTATGGACAATATGCCCGGAATCTACCATAGTCTGCGACCGATATCGGCCGGGATACTGCCGGTCCTGAGGGCGCCACACGGGACCGCCCCGTCGCCGGATCAGCCCGCTTGGTGCCGGTCGCAATCGTCCGCCGTCGTGGCAGGGGCGCTTCTGTTCCTACTCCGATCTCGGGTAACAGCGGCTACAGGCTGTTGATTGCAATCGTGAAGATTGCGTAATCTTTCCCCAGCGCGACAGCGCCACCGGCGCCATAGTCTTTGGCTTGCTCGGACATCGGAAGTGTCCAGCCGTCCAACTCGCGGGTAACATTGAGGTTCGTCGAACCCCAGATTTCCTCAGCGGATGTTTGCTCCTTCCAGTCGGTGCGCACATTGACCGGGACCGCCCAGTAGGCCGGGGTGAATCTGGTCGTTGGCCGTCCGGTATATGGATCCTCGAGGTAGAGCCTTACCGCGGCGTCGCGGCCTCTCCAGTCCGCCCCGTCCGGTGCCGCGCTGAACCTCAGGGTCCCATTTCGTGCCAACTGATAGGGCAATTCATCGCCCGGTTCCAGGATGGCCTCGGAATACGTGTCCGAGGACTTTCTAAAGTCCGCCTTTCGATCCGCGGTCGCCACAATGATGCGCTGGCCAGTGTTGTTCTTGATCATGCCCTGCACGCCGTCGTATTCGGCCCCGTCGGGGAGGGTCCCCTTTTCCTCGTCACCACCGAGCATTGGAGCGTCCGCTGTGGCCACCAGCTGTGTCGACGGCAGCGCACCGGTTGCCGGCGATCGGTACTGGTACCACCAGTGATCGGTTTCTCCAATGGGTGCGGTTTGGAATGGCGAACAGCCGCCGGTGCTGGACTTGCCGCCGCGTGGGCAGGTAGTCCCGGTCCAGTCCACGAAGGGGGGGCCTGTGGTGGTGATCAGGTTGGCGCCGGTGAGGTTCGCTCGGGTCATGTTGGCCTCAAACAGGCTTGTTCTCGCCAGCATCGCCCCGACCAGCCTGGCCCCGGTGAAGTTCGCTTTTTGGGCGGTGACGTCGGTCAGGTTCGCGCCGGTGAGATCCGCCCCGGTGAAGTTCGCTTTTTGGGCGGTGACGTCGGTCAGGTTCGCGCCGAAGAGGTCGGCATCGGAGAGGTCCGCGCCGTAGAAGTTGCTTCCCGAGAGGTCGGCTTTGCCGAGCTTGGCGCCGGTGAGCGTGGCACCAGTGAAATTTGCCTTCTTGAGCACGACGTTCGTCAGGTTCGCATCGGACAGCCTCGCGCCGGTCCAATTGGTATTGGAGGCGGTGATGCCGGCGAAGTTCTGTCCGCCCAGGTCGGCGTTGGTGAAGTCCGCGCCGTTGAGCAGGGCGCCAGTCACGTCCGCGTTGCCGATCGAGGCCTGCTTCAGCGTCGCTCCGGTCAGATCCGCGCGGATCAAGTTCACGTCGCGGAGGCGGGCGGAACTCATGTTCGCCTGGCGCAAATCGGCCTGCCGCATAGTGGCTCCGGTGAAGTCCACCCCCGAGAGGTCGTTGTAAGCCAGGTCCGCATACGTGAGGTCCTTGCCAGAGCAGTCCTTGGTGGCGACACAGGCCGCCTGGCCCCACCGGCCCACGTCGGTGCCGACCGGGAATAGGGTGCGCCGTATCAACCAGATAACACCGGAGAACAGGTCAGTGACCGGGTTGGCCGGAAAACCCGACACCCACTGCCCGACGCCGTCGAGGAACTGCATCACGGTGAATGCCACGCTGGACACCGCCTGCGCAGCCGAGGTGGCCCCGGCCACCGGACGGGTTGCGGCGGCGCCGAACGCCCAGCAACTTCCGCACGTCTGCTCCGCAGCGGGGTTGACCGCCGCAGCCGCCGCCGGGGATACGGTTGCCGCTGACGCGGGGCCGGGGACCACCGCGGCCGCGAGCCCGCTCCCGCGGCGGGCCGCCGTGGGAGCGGCGGCGATCGTGGGGCTGGCCTGCCCGGCCGCGGGCCGGGTGGGCGCGGGAGAAACGTGCTTGGACCCGATTGACTGCTCAGTGATGACTGGCGCGGATATCGTGCTACGGCGCCCGAGGAACAGAGGGTTGGCCGTATCGACCACGGCACTGGGTGCACCCTCTTCGTTACCCGCCCCTGTCGTAGGCAGTTCGACGACCGGAGTGTCACCTGAGCCGCTTCCGGTGGCGGCAGCACGTGGTGTGGCAATAGCGGCCGACGCCCTCGGCGCGCGGGCCGCCGCACGCCGGCCCGCGGGGGCTGAACGCGACGGAGCCGCCGAGGACACGGGACCTGACACTGCCGGACTGTTCGACGTCACCCCCGAACTGTCATCGGCGCTGTCAGCGGCGGCCGTACCCGCCGCCTGTGGCCCTGCCAGCGACAACCCCAGTAAGAATGCCGCCGCGCTGATACGCACACCACTGTTGGCCCTTGCCATGTACATCCCTCCGATGCGTGGTTCCGATATGACCACCGGGAGCAGGAGTTGATTTCCCCTGCACGATATGACCGATTTTACGGACAGTATGCCTGGAATCTACCACGGTCCGTCACCGATATCGAGCGGAATGCTGCCGGTCCTGAGGGCGCCGCACGTGACCGCCGCGTCGCCGGATCAGCCCGCTTGGTGCCGGTTGCCATCGTCTGCCGTCGTGGCAGGGCGCTTTCTGCGCCTACTCCGATCTCGGGTAACAGCGGCTACAGGCTGTAGATTTCAATCGTGAAGATCGCCCAGTCCTTCGTGCCACTCGTGTTGGGGTCGCCGTAGCGTTTGACGAACTCCTCGGAACCCGGGACTCTCCAGCCGTCCTTCTCGCGCGTGAGCTTGATCCTTATCGAACCCCAGATTTCCTCAGCGGATGTTTGCTCGCTCCATCCGGTCCGCACGTTGGCCG
>CAIOYU010000257.1 GCA_903862565.1 uncultured Actinomycetes bacterium
AGGCCCCACAGGTACGCGCGCCCGATCATCACCGCCCGCGCTCCCATCGCCAGTGCCTTCACCACGTCGCTGCCGCGGCGGATACCGCCGTCGAGCAGAACCTCGACTTGTCCGCCGACCGCGTCGGCGATGGCAGGCAGTGCGCGGATGGTGGCGGGGGTGCCGTCCAGGTTATTGCCGCCGTGGTTGGACACCGAGATCGCCGAAACACCGGCGTCCACGGCGCGTTTGGCGTCATCGAGCCGCATCACGCCCTTAAGCATGAACGGGCCACCCCACAGTTCCCGGATCCAGGCGATGTCTTCCCACGTTGGCGGCGGGGTGCCCATCCACTCCCCGTAGGCCTCGAAGAAAGGCGGGCCGTCCTCGCCGCGGCCGGACTGGTTGGGAACGGTCAGCGCAGGGGGCTTGAGAGTCTTGGCCCACTCCAGGAACCACCGCGGGCGCACCAGGCCCTGCGGCGACATCTTGATGGCGGTGAGGTAGTCCATCTTCTGGGGGATCGTCGGGCTGCCCCAGTCCCGGCCGTGCGAGAAGCTCCAGTCGGTCGTGACGATCAGTCCGACGGCGCCGGCGGCGCGGGCGCGTTCCACCCGCCGGGTGATCGCGTCGCGGTCACCGAGCCAGTAGATCTGAAAGAACGTTTTCGGATTGACGGCGACGACCTCTTCGATGGGCTTGCTCGCGAACGAGGACAGTCCCATCGCGGTGCCGCGGGCCGCCGCCGCCCGCGCGACGGCGACTTCGCCGTCGGGGTTGACCGCCTGTACCCCGGTCGGCGAAATGACCACTGGGAACGGAATGTCCTGACCCATCACGGTTGTCGACAGATCACGCTTCTCGGTGGCACCGATGACGTGCGGGGCGAATCCCAACTCGCCGAACGCGTCCACGTTGTCGGAGTAGGTCAGCCCCTTCTCACTGCCGGCCAGCAAGGCGGCATAGACACCCTTCGGTAGCCGCTTTCTGGCGCGCTCCTGCGCGACAGCGACGGTCTCGAACCAGACATCACGGGCCATCAGACGGGACTTTCGTTGCAGGGCTTACTCGGGGGTCTTACCGGGGGCGGGGCAAGTGTGAGCATCACGGTCCGGGAGTGGTCGACCCGGGGCCGGGGGGTTTCGCGATCGGCTGCCAACGCGGTCTCGCCATAGCCCTGCACACATTCCGGGTCCGGGCCGTCGATCGGCAGACCGGTGAAGAACTTGGCGGCCATGCAGCCGCCGCGGCAGCTGTCGTAGTGGCCGCAGCTGGAACACGCGCCGGCGGACTGCGGGGAACGCAGCTCGGTGAACAGCGGTGAGTTCTTCCACACCTCGTCGAATCCCCCGCCGGACAACACATTTCCGGCCAGGAAACGATCGTGGATGGCGAACGGGCATGCGTAGACGTCGCCGACCGGGTCGATCAGGCAGACCACCCGGCTGGCACCGCACATGTTCAGCCCGGACAGCGCGCCCGGCTGCCCGAGGCCGGACAGGTGGAAGAACGAGTCCCCGGTGAGAACCCGCTCGCCATTGGCGACCAGCCAGTCGTAGAGCTGAACCTGCTGGGCGGCGGTCGGGTGCAATTCGTCCCAGACGTCGGCGCCGCGTCCCGAGGGCCGCAGCCGAGTGATTCGCAGCGTCGCACCGTAACGGTCGGCCAGCGCCTTGAACTCGTCGAGTTGGCCGACGTTATGGCGGGTGACCACCACTGAGATCTTGGGATCGGAGAATCCTGCTGCAGCAAGGTTTTCCAGCGCACGGATCGCCATCGCGAACGATCCGGTTCCGCGCACCGCGTCGTTGACGTCGGCGGTGGCACCGTCGACCGAGATCTGTACGTCGACATAGTCGCTGGCGGCCAGCCGGGCGGCCACCTCTGGAGTGATGCGAACACCGTTGGTGGAGAACTTCACTCCGACGTGGTGGGCGGTGGCGTAGTCCACCAGTTCCCAGAAGTCGGGTCGCACGGTGGGCTCACCGCCGCCGATGTTGACATAGAACACCTGCATGCGCTCGAGTTCATCGATGATCGCCTTGCACTGCGCGGTGGACAACTCCCCGGGGTCACGACGACCCGAGGAGGACAGGCAGTGCACGCAGGCCAGGTTGCAGGCGTAGGTCAGTTCCCAGGTCAGGCAGATGGGCGCATCGAGCCCCTGCTCGAACTGTTCGATCAGACCGGAGGTCATGGGGTCTCCGCGGGGATCAGCATGTTGGACTGGACGAGCACGCTCAGCGCGTGCAGATAGGGACCACGGTGTTCGGGTCCGACGCCGGCGGCCGCCAGGGCGGACGGGACGTCCGGGTGGTCGGCGAGGGATTCGACGACGGTGACGATGGTGCGATTCTTCAGGAACGACAGCTTGCGGGTGCCGAAGTGGTAGAGCAGCGCACCGAACGGTTCCGGTCGGATGGACACCTGCGGGTGCAGACGCCACGCCAGCGTGCGGTCGATCAGTAGACCCCGCACATCCCGTCGATGGACACCTCTTCGACGAGCGTCTCGGTCACCATCTCGGTACCGGTCTCAGTCTGGTCCTGCTCCATGAGTTACGCCTTTCCGTTGCGCCGAATCCCCTCGGGGGCCAGAATATGGCATCTAGTGCCGAAAAGGGAAGGGAACCGGTGATGGCCGACATGGTGTTGACTCAACCGGCCGCAACCCGCCCCCGGGCCGGGCGGCGGCGGACCACCACCTGCGACCACATCGCCGACGTCGCCATCGACCTGTTCTCCACCTACGGGTTCAGCGAGGTCAGCGTCGACGACGTCGCCCTGGCCTCGGGGATCGCCCGGCGCACCCTGTTCCGCTACTACGCCTCGAAGAACGCCATTCCGTGGGGGGATTTCGATTCCCATCTGGGGCACTTCGCGGCCGTGCTGGACCGCACGCCGGCGCGGGCGCCGATCCGCGACGCGCTGCGTTCGGCACTGCTGGACTTCAACACCTTCGACGACTCCGAGACCGCGCGGCACCGCCAGCGGATGCGGGTGATTCTGCAGACCGCGGAGTTGCAGGCTTACTCGATGACGATGTACGCCGGATGGCGGGCGGTGGTGGCCGACTTCGTGGCCCGGCGCACCGGGGCGCGCAGCGATGACCTGGTGCCCCAGACGACTGCCTGGGTGATGTTGGGGGTGGCGCTGTCGGCCTACGAGCACTGGCTGGCCGATGAGACGGTGGCGCTGCGCCAGGCGCTGGCGGATGCGTTCGATACCGTGGCCGACGGACTGCCCTAGCCCCTCCCCGGTGTCCCTGCCCCTCCCCCGGCCGCGAGGAAGCGGGGGCTACTCAAGTACTTCCGCGACCGCCGCTCCGGCGGCGATCTTGGAGCGGGCCTTCATCACCTTGCCGGGCATGCCGCCGCCGACAACTCCGACCAACACACCATCGCGGGAGTAGTAGGCCAGGAACTTTCGGCCGTCGTCGGACACCAGGTGCACGGTGTCGTCGGCCTCCGGCTCGCCGAGGCACTGGATCTTGACGTCGTACTGGTCGCTCCAGAAGTACGGCACCACGACCAACTCCGGCGGCTCGAGTCCGAGCATCGCCGGCACCATCATCCGGGCCTGTTCGGCGACATTGCTCCAGTGCTCGACGCGCACCTGATGGCCGTGGGCGTCGCGCCAGGACGCCACATCGCCGATGGCCCAGAC
>CAIOYU010000258.1 GCA_903862565.1 uncultured Actinomycetes bacterium
GCCCCGGAGGAGATCCCCACCAGCAGGCCCTCTTCGCGGGCTAGTCGGCGGGCCATGGTGAAGGCGTCGTCATTGGCCACGCCCACGACCTCGTCGACCAGCTCGGTGTTCAGGACACCGGGAACGAAGCCCGCGCCGATGCCCTGGATCGGGTGCGGGCCCTTCTGTCCGCCGGCGAGCACCGGGGAGGCTGCGGGCTCGACCGCGACGACCTGCACCGATGGCTTGCGTTCTTTGAGCGCTTCCCCCACCCCAGTGAGGGTCCCGCCCGTACCGACCCCGGCGACCAGGATGTCGACGTCGCCGTCGGTGTCGTTCCAGATCTCCACCGCGGTGGTGACCCGGTGGACGGCGGGGTTGGCAGGATTCTCGAACTGCTGGGGGATGAAGTAGCGCCCATCGGTCTTGGCCAGTTCCTCGGCCTTGGCGATGGCCCCGGCCATACCTTCGGATCCGGGGGTCAGAATCAGCTCGGCTCCGTAGGCGCGTAGAAGAATCCGGCGCTCAACGCTCATGGTCTCAGGCATGGTCAGCACGCAGGGATAGCCACGAGCGGCGCACACCATGGCCAGGGCTATGCCGGTGTTGCCGCTGGTGGGCTCGAGGATGACGGTGTCGGGCCCGATCAGGCCGGCCTGCTCTGCCGCGTCGATCATCGCCACGCCGATGCGGTCTTTGACGCTGGCCGCCGGGTTGAACGACTCCAGCTTGGCCACCACCTCGGCCACCGCGCCATCGGTCACCCGTCGCAGCCGCACCAGGGGAGTACCCCCCGTGAGCTCGGTGATGTCGTTGGCGATCCTTGTCATCTGAATCTCCCGGTCGTAGCTGGCTGTCGTGTCCGTAGTTCGCTCGTGCGGGGCACCCACCGCCGCCTGCCGCTTGCGCTCATTTCGGGCTATTTGCGTTTTACCTGTGTCAATATTGCTCGCACCGGCCATCGGTGCCTGGGAAAGTGTTCTTACTGGCGGGGTCGTAGGTGTAGCATTGGCTTTGCTGAAGACAGACTAGAAACTTGGCTGAGAAACGGATTCCAATCATGGGTACTTACGCGCGATCTATCGGACTCATTGTCGCATCCGCGGGTTCGGCGGCTGTGCTGGCCTTGTCCGGTGCGCCCACCGCGATCGGCGCCAATTCGGCGCTGTTCCTCAACGGTCTAGCCGCCGGCGAGCTGACCCCCATCGTCATGTCCAACATCCTGGACGGCGCCTTCGCCGGTTCGGGCTACACCCGCACTGCGGTGTCCTGGCCGGCGCAGGCCAAGCCGTTCACCGGCAAGGACAGCCTCTCGCTGACCGAATCGGTCAACATCGGCGTCACCAACATCACCGCGGCCACCAACGCCGCCCTTGCCGGGCTCGGCCCGGGTGAGCACGTCACCATCGTCGGATTGTCGGCGGGCGCCCTGGTGGCCGACGAGTACCTGCGCAGACTGGTCGACAGCGGCCAGCCGCTTCCTGACAAGAGCCAGTTGAACTTCGTGGTGGTGGCCGACGGCAGCCGGGTGTGGCTGAACCGGGACAACTACAACAGGATTCTGGATTACCGCTTCCAGGCGCCCCCTCAGACCAAGTACGACACCACCGTGGTGACCGGTGAATACGACGGCTTCGCCGACTTCCCGGACCGGCCGTGGAACGTAATCGCCGACATGAACGCCTTGGCCGGCACCATCGTCGTGCACGTCCCGACCGTGTTCGCCGATCTGTCCACGGTGCCCGCCTCGAACATCTCGGTCACCACCAACCCGCTGGGCGGCGTGACCACGAACTACCTGGTGCCGACGGCCACTCTTCCGCTGGTGCAGTTGTTCCCCTTCCTCAAGTCGCAGGAAGCCGCGCTGAAGAAGATCGTCGACGCCGGCTACAAGCGGAACGACCCGCTCAACGGCGTGCAGGGAGCGGCTGCGGCCGACACCGTCGCCAGCACCGTCTCCGTCAGTGCGTCGGCGACGGCCGCCCCGGTCGTCAGCACGGCTGCCCCCGTCGTCACCGCTCCCGCTGAGGTGTCGACCCCGGCCAGCCAGATCGCCGCCCCCGTCGTCTCTGCGGCGAAGGCTGCCGCGGCCGCGCCGAAGTCCGGCGGACTGGGCGTCGCCAGCGTCGCCAAGGGCGTGAAGGCCGGCGCCAGCCGCCGCTCCGCCGGAAACCCGGCGGAGGCCAGGTCCGCCGCGGCGACCCGAACCGCCAGCGCCTCCTAAGCGCGTTCGGCAGACACAGCAAATGGCCGCCGTGCCGGCTCGAAAGAGCCGGC
>CAIOYU010000259.1 GCA_903862565.1 uncultured Actinomycetes bacterium
GGGATGCACCCGGGATGAGGCCGGGCACGTCGGCGACGGTGAAGGTGTGCTCGCCGGCAGACACCACACCGAGGTTGGGCGCCAGGGTGGTGAACGGGTAGTCGGCGATCTTGGGCTTGGCCGCCGAGATGCTGGACACCAGCGACGACTTCCCCGCGGACGGGAACCCGACCAGGCCGACGTCGGCGACGGTCTTGAGTTCCAGGGTGAGATCGCGGGTCTGCCCCTTCTCCCCGAGCAGTGCGAAGCCGGGCGCCTTGCGGGCCCGCGACGCCAGCGCGGCGTTGCCCAGGCCGCCGCGGCCGCCCTCGGCGGCGGTGAACCGGGTGCCCGGGCCCACCAGGTCGGCCAGCATCCGGCCCTGCTCGTCGAGGATCACGGTGCCGTCGGGCACCCGAACTTCCAGGTCGGCGCCGGCCGCGCCATCGCGGTTATTGCCCGCGCCCTGCTTGCCCGAGGGCGCGTCGACATGCGGATGGAAATGGAAATCAAGCAGGGTGTGCACCTGCGGGTCGACGACGAGGACGACACTGCCGCCACGGCCGCCGTTGCCTCCGTCGGGACCGCCGAGGGGCTTGAACTTCTCCCGATGCACAGATGCGCACCCATGGCCGCCGTCGCCTGCGCGGACGTGAATGACCACGCGGTCGACGAAGCGGGGCAGAGACTTACTCCGGTCGGGCGGCGCGAACGACGTTGACGGTCTTGCGTCCACGCTTCTCGCCGAACTCCACCGCACCGGGGGCGGTGGCGAACAGTGTGTCGTCACCACCGCGGCCGACGTTGTCGCCCGGGTGGAAGTGGGTGCCACGCTGGCGGACGAGGATCTCGCCGGCCTTGACGACCTGACCGCCGAATCGCTTGACGCCGAGGCGCTGTGCGTTGGACTCACGACCGTTGCGTGAGCTGGAAGCGCCCTTCTTGTGTGCCATGTCGCTCCCCTACTTGATTCCGGTGACCTTGAGCACCGTCAGCGGCTGACGGTGGCCCTGCCGCTTGTGGTAGCCGGTCTTGTTCTTGAATTTGTGGATGCGGATCTTGGGACCCTTGGTGTGCTCGAGCACCTCGCCGGTGACGGCGACCTTGGCCAGCTCCTTGGCGTCGGTGGTGACCTTCGACCCGGCGACCACGAGGGTGACCGGCAGAGACACGTTGCCGCCCGGCTCGGTCTCGAGCTTCTCGACCTTCAGGATGTCGCCGACAGCGACCTTGTACTGCTTGCCGCCCGTCTTGACGATCGCGTAGGTGGCGTTGTCGGTTGCCATCGGGTCCTCATTCTACGTCGGCGACTCGGCGAGTCGCTGTGTCGCGGCCACGCACCACGGATGGGCGAGTTGGTCTTCGATTGCGGGCCGCATAGCGACCCGCTGCCGCCGGCAGGGCCTGGCGGCAACCTGCCAAGGGTACTCCGACCAGCATCGGAGGGTCAAACCGGGTCAGAGAGCAGGTGGTCCCGCAGGCCGGGCCGCGGCACGGCGACGCATCCGGACCGGCGGCGTGACCGGGCCATCCTCGTCCGGCTCGTCATCGTCGTCGTCGTCCTCGTCCTCGTCGAGGTCGTCGTCCTCGTCATCGTCGTCGTCCTCGTCATCGTCGAGGTCGTCGTCATCGTCGTCATCGTCATCGTCATCGTCCTCGTCATCGTCGAGGTCCTCGTCATCATCGAGGACCTCGAGGGACTCGTCCTCCTCGATGGCGTCGTCGTCGATGGCGTCCTCATCGACCTCGTCAAGCTCGACGTCCTCGGCCAACTCGGGTTCGACGTCGGAGTTCTCGACAAGATCCCCGTCCTCGTCGCCGGTCTTACCGGCGGCCATCGCCTTGAACAGCGGGTGCTCGCCGGGTGCGTGCACGGGCACCCGCGCCACCACCGGCACCTCCGCTTGTTCGTCGGTGCGGCCCTTCTTGCCCC
>CAIOYU010000260.1 GCA_903862565.1 uncultured Actinomycetes bacterium
ATCGTCCGCCTGATCGCCGAGATCAGCATGGGGGCGGGGACGCTGGCGATGATCGGCGGCACCGTGGTGATCGTCGGATTCCTCACCCTGGCAGCCGGCGGCACCCTGGCGGTGCAGGGTTACTCCTCGCTGGGCAACATCGGTATCGAGGCGCTGACCGGGTTCCTGGCGGCGTTCATCAACGTCCGCATTTCCGCCCCCGTGGTGGCCGGCATCGGCCTGGCCGCAACGTTCGGGGCGGGTGTCACCGCACAACTGGGCGCGATGCGCATCAACGAGGAGATCGACGCCCTGGAGTCGATGGCCATCCGTCCCGTCGAGTATCTGGTGTCCACCCGGATCGCGGCGGGCATGGTCGCGATCACACCGCTCTACTCCATAGCGGTCATCTTGTCCTTCCTGGCGAGCCAATTCGTGACGGTGGTGCTGTTCGGCCAGTCCGGTGGTCTCTACCAGCACTACTTCAGCACCTTCCTCAACCCGATCGACCTGCTGTGGTCGTTCGTGCAGGCGGTGTTGATGGCGCTGTTGATCCTGCTGATCCACACCTACTACGGGTATTTCGCCTCAGGGGGCCCGTCCGGCGTGGGCGTTGCGGTGGGCAACGCGGTGCGCACCTCGCTGATCGTCGTCGTCTCGGTGACCCTGCTGGTCTCGCTGGCGATCTACGGTTCCAACGGCAACTTCAACCTGGCCGGGTAGACCGATGATGGCCAGGAGAGCGCGAAGCAAGAGCACAGCCGGCCCCGTCGGCGCCCGCCCGGGCCGGCACTTCGGTGACCACGGCTATGTCCGTCCCCTCGCCGGCCTGCTGACCGTCGTGGCGTTGGCGGTGATCGTCGCGGTGGCCGTCGGACTGTTCCGCGGCAGCTTCACCCGGACCGTGCCGGTCACCGTGGTGGCCGATCGCGCCGGTCTGGAGATGACCACCGACGCCAAGGTCAAACTCAACGGCGCACAGGTGGGGAAGGTCGCCTCGATCGATCAACTGCCCGACGGTCGGGCCGCGTTGCACCTGGCGATCGACCCCGCTGCGCTCGAGGTCATTCCGGCCAATGTCGGCGCGGCGATCACCTCCTCGACGGTGTTCGGATCCAAGTACGTCGAATTGGTTCCGCCGGCCGATCCCGCACCGGGGGCGCTGAGGGCGGGCACCCTCATCGAGGGTCGTGATCGCGTGACCGTCGAACTGAATACGGTTTTCGCGCAATTGGTCTCGGTGCTGTCCACCGTCGATCCAGCCAAGCTCAACCAGACCCTCGGCGCGATGTCGAGTGCGCTGAACGGCCGCGGCGCCACATTGGGCCAGAGCCTGGCTGATCTGGACTCGTCGCTGGCCATACTCAACCCGGCACTGGACAGCCTCAACCATGACCTGGCCGTCGCGGCACCGGTGTTCGGCGCCTTCGCCGACGCCTCCCCGGATCTGTTGCGCACCCTGGACAACACGACCCGGATCGGCGACACCCTCGTCGACGAACAAGGTGACCTGGACACGTTGCTGCTCAGTGCGATCGGCCTGGCCGACGTGGGCACCGAGGTGGTCTCGGCCAACCGGGCGCCGTTGACCGACGTGGCGCACCTGCTGGTTCCCACCACCGACCTGACCAACCAGTACAACCCGGCGATCACCTGCGGGCTCGGCGCGCTGTTGCCGCTGGCCACCGGCCCGGGTGTCCCGCTGCCGGGAGCCGTTCTGCTGCAAGGTTTCTTCCTCGGCCGGGAACGCTACCGGTATCCGCATAACCTGCCGAAGGTCGCCGCAAAGGGCGGCCCGCAGTGCACCGATCTGCCCAAGGTGGGCTTCGAGCAGCGACCCCCGTTCGTGATCTCCGACATCGGCGCCAACCAGGCCGAGTACGGCAACCAGGGCATCCTGCTCAACTCCGACGGTCTCAAGCAGGCCCTGTTCGGTCCCCTCGACGGCCCGCCGCGCAACACCGCCCAGATCGGCCAGCCCGGATGAGCGCCGCGAACAGGACAGCCGTCAAGGTCGGCGTCTTCGTCCTCGCCATGCTGATGGTGACGGCCGCGCTGTTCGCGATCTTCGGTCAGTACCGGGTTGCCTCGTCCAACAGCTACTCCGCGGTGTTCGCCGACGTGTCCAGTCTGAGAGCCGGGGACTCGGTCCGGGTCGCCGGTGTCCGGGTCGGAACGGTCGATAATGTTGCGCTGCAACCGGATAACACCGTGGTCGTCGACTTCGGTGCCGACCGCGACATCCGGCTCACCGAGGGCACCAAGGCCGCGGTCCGCTACTTGAACCTCGTCGGTGACCGCTACCTGGAACTGCTCGACAGCCCCGGATCGGCCCGGATCCAGCCCCCCGGGTCACGCATCCCGGCGAACCGCACCGCGGCCGCACTGGATCTCGACCTGCTGCTCGGTGGGCTCAAACCCGTTGTCCAAGGGCTCAATCCGCAGTCCGTCAACGCGCTGACCAACTCGCTGATCCAGATCCTGCAGGGTCAGGACGGCAACATCGAGTCGCTGTTCGCCAAGACCTCGGCGTTCTCCAACGCGCTGGCCGACAACAGCCAGACGGTTCAGCAACTCATCGACAACCTCAATGTCGTGCTGGCCACCGTCGACACCGACGGCGCGAAGTTCTCCGGCGCCGTCGACCGCCTGGAGAAACTCGCGACCGGACTGGCCGACGACCGCGACCCGATCGGGTCGGCGATCACCGCCCTGGACAGCGGGACCGCCTCGCTGACCGACCTGCTCTCGGAGGCTCGCGCCCCGCTGGCCGGAACCGTCGACCAACTGGCCCGACTGGCACCGATTCTGGAGCAGGACAAGGAAACCCTCGACATCGCCCTGCAGAAGGCGCCGAAGAACTACCGCAAGCTGGTGCGGCTGGGCTCCTACGGAAGCTGGATCAACCAGTACCTGTGTGGAATGTCGGTGCGCGTCACCGACCTCGAGGGCAGAACCGCCATGTTCCCATGGATCATGCAGCACACGGGAAGGTGCGCCGAGCCGTGATCCAGCGATACCGCGGCCGCCACCACATCCGCACCGGCTTCATCGGCCTGGTGCTGGTTCTGTTGGTGATCAGCGTCGGCCTTCAGCCGCAACGGATCCGGGAGATGTTCACCTCCGCGCGTCACCAGGCCCTCTTCGCCGATGCCGGCGGCCTTGCTCCCGGCAACGACGTCAAGGTCTCCGGGGTCAAAGTCGGTTCCGTCTCCGATGTGTCGCTGCAGCAGGGCAAGGCCCTGGTCACCTTCATGGTCGACGCGCGGGTGCGGTTGGGCGGCGACACCACCGCGCACATCCGTACCGGAACGCTGCTGGGCCAGCGGGTGCTCACCCTGGAGTCCCGCGGCGACGGCAGGTGGCCGGTTTCGGAGGTCCTGCCGCTGGAGCGCACCGGGTCGCCGTACACGCTGACCGAGGCCTTCGACGAGTTCACCGCCAACACCCGTGACACCGACACCGCCGCATTACGCGAGTCGCTGAACACGTTGTCGGCGACCATCGACCGCCTGGCCCCACAACTGTCACCCACCTTCGACGGCCTGACCCGGATCTCGGCCGCCCTCAACGAACGCAACGAGTCACTGGCGGGGTTGCTGAAGAGCGCATCGCGGGTCACCGCGATCCTCTCGCAGCGCAGCGCCCAGGTGAACACCCTGATCCTCAACGCCGACGAACTCCTCGGCGTGCTTGAGCAACGCCGCTACGCGATCGTGAACCTGCTGGCCAACACCTCGGCGCTGTCGAAGCAGTTGAGCGGACTGGTCGCCGACAACGAGCAGGAACTGGCGCCGGCCTTGGAGAAACTCAACGCGGTCAGCGCGATGCTGCAGAGGAACAACGACAACATCGGCAAGGCGATGGCCGGTTTGGCCAAGTTCCAGGTGACCCAGGCCGAGGCTGTCAACGGCGGGTACTACTACAACGCGTTCGTCGCCAACCTGGCTCCGGCGCAGACCATCCAGCCCTTCCTCGATTACATCTTCGGCTTCCGCCGCGGCACCGACGCCGGGCAGCCCCCGGACAACGCCGGCCCGCGGGCGGAGTTCCCGTTCCCGTACAACGGGGTGCCGCGGCCCGGTGAACGGTGGGGCCCTGATCTGGGGGGCCCTGCGCAGGGGGGCCCGCCATGACCCGTCAGCGTCGCGCCGCGCTCGCGGTGCTGCTCGTCGCGGTCCTGGCCGCCGGCGTCGTGCTGCTCGTCCGGAACACGGTGCGCAAGCCGACCCTGATCACCGCCTATTTCACCACCGCGACCGCGATCTATCCCGGCGACGACGTCCGGGTGGCCGGGGTGAAGGTCGGCAGCATCACCTCCATCGAACCGCAGGGCACGAAGGCCCGGATGACGCTGTCGGTGAAGCGCGGCATCCCGATTCCCGCCGATGCCCGCGCGGTGGTCGTGGCACAGAACCTGGTCGGATCCCGCTACGTGCAACTCGCCCCCGCATTCGGGGCCGACGGTGTGACGACAGGTCCGACGCTGCGCGACGGCGCAGTGATCGACACCGACCGCACCGCGGTGCCGGTCGAGTGGGACGAGGTGAAGGCCCAGTTGAGCCGTCTGGCAACCGATCTCGGCCCGGGAGCCGACGCGTCCAGTTCAGCGGTCGGGCGGTTCATCGACAGTGCCGCGACCGCCTTCGACGGCAACGGCGACAAGCTGCGGCAGACCATCGCGCAGTTGTCCGGCCTGAGCCGCATCCTGGCCCAGGGCAGCGGCAACATCGTCGACGTCGTCAAGAACCTCCAGCAGTTCGTCACGGTGTTGCGGGACAGCAATACTCAGATCGTCGAGTTCCAGAACCGGCTGGCCACCGTCAGCAGTGTGCTCGACGGCAGTCGCTCCGATCTCGACGCCGCGCTGATCAACCTGTCGTCGGCGGTGGTCGACGTCAAGCGGTTCGTCGCCGGCAGCCGCAACCAGAGCGCTGAGGCCGTCCAACGCCTGTCCGCCGTGACCGGGACCCTCGTCGACAACCAGGTGGCACTGAAGAACCTGCTCCATGTCGCACCGAATGCGATCGGCAACGCCTACAACATCTACAACCCCGACATCCAGAGCGCGCTCGGCGGTTTCGCGCTCGCGAACTTCTCCAACCCCCTGCAGGTGGTCTGCGCGGCCATCGGCGCCGTGGAGAACGCGACGGCCTCGGAGACCGGCAAGCTGTGCTCGCAATACCTCGGCCCGGCGCTGCGGCTGCTCAATTTCAACTACCTCCCGATGCCGTTCAACGCCTATCTGGGTAAATCGCCGAGCCCGTGGAATCTGATCTACTCCGAGCCGCAGTTGGCGCCGGG
>CAIOYU010000261.1 GCA_903862565.1 uncultured Actinomycetes bacterium
CTGGGGATTGCGGGCGGCGGCGGTGGCGGCCCCATCGGCGGGCGCCACTGCTGATTCGGGTCCATGGGTAGGGATGGTAATCGCGGTCGCCGGTCGGGCCGGGGGGGCCGCCCGAGCGCGGTTAGCGATTAAGCCTCGGTGCCGTCTGCCGCAGGGTTCATCCTTTTAGCCTCTGCCAAGGCGTAGATCGTCAATTCACCGTGGCCGAAGATCATGTCCTTGTCCTCGTTTATTTCCCGGGAAAGAACCTCAAAGCCGTCGGCGAGCAGTTCCCGTACCGGCTCGAACATCTTGTCGGTGTCGCGCAGCCAGGTGCTGCGGTACACAACGAGAATCACGCCCTCATCGGCGTCGAATACGTGGTACGACAGCCAGTGCTGGATGAAATCTCCACCCATTGCGTCGCGCTGCCATTTCGGATCCCGCGCCACCGGCCAGGTTTCCGGATGCCTCATCCATGCCGGATGCGCCCGCTTGAGTTCATCGTCGGCACCAACGATCAGCGGACCCAGCACATCGGTGAACACCGTCGCGCCGTGGGTGAAAGACACCGCGGATTTGACAAGTTCGCGCTGCGAATTCCGGATGATGGCAAGGCTTCCGTCAATGACCTGCTGCAGTTTTTCGGCGTCTTCGGCGAATGGGCAGCCGTCCAGAATCCGGCGCATGGTGCGCAACTCCCGAAGGGGCATGTCGAGGTCGTCGACGCTCCGCTGGATCGCCGCGACTGCCTCCCACGCGGCTTTGACCGCGCAGGATTGCGAGCAGTACGGCCAGAATTCCGATGACTGAATCTGCTCGCAAACGGAGTAGCCACACTGCGAGATGTTCTGTGCCGGCGCCGGTGTGGGCGCCAAGGTCAACCGAGGTCGTTCCATGGTTGATGCCTCCAACCGTCTCCGCTTGGCGCCTTAGGAATCCACGACCGGCAGTCGCCAGATCATCCGGCCCTCGTCGGTCAGGTAGGTGTGCTCGTTGACACGGATCAGCAAATCTTCGTCGGCCTCGGTGCGTTCCCGGAACGCGAAGCCGCCCTTGCTGCTGACGCCCGGGATCGCCTCGATGCTGGGATCGAACTCCACCACCAGGTTCTCGGTCCGGAGTTTCCGGTAGAACGACCGGAGCCGGTCGAGTTTGTCCCTCGACATGCCCTTGCCGCCGGTAGCGACGTATTCGCCGTGGTCCCTCATGCGCCGGTAGGGAGAGGTCTGATTCTGTTCGTGCGGGACCTTCCACGGGAAATGGCGGGCGATTTCCTCCCGGGGAGTGAGCCTGCCGCCGTAGGTTTGCTTATGCCAGGACACCGCCTGGCGGGTCTTGCCGAACATGCGGGCGATGTCGGACTGGCTGTAGCCCTGACTCTTCAGTTCCTCGATGATCGCCAGCGAGAGTTCCGGTTGACCGTTTTCCATGCCTGAAAAGGTATGTTGCGGCCCGTTCCGTGTCAAACAGGCGACACTACCTTGCCGCAATATTTCAGCGCTGCCGTTTTCGCCAAACGGCCCCCGCCGTGAATAAATAGCCCTATTCCCGTTCGCAGTCAAATTTGCTCGACTTCGGCGAGGGAAATCACATGTTCATCTGCCGCATGATCGTGGAGTCATCTCCGACCAACAGTGATACCAGCACTGGTATCATGACCGCATGGCGATGACACTCCGGCTTTCTGACGAGCAGACCGCAAAGCTGCGCGCCACCGCTGAACGCGAGGGCGTGTCGATGCAGGCCGTTGCTCTCAAAGCCATTGACGACTACGTGGACCGGCGCACCCAGCGCCGCCAGGAGATCATCGAGCAGATCTTCACCGAAGATGCCGGGCTGTTCCGCCGCCTCGCCGACGCATGATCGAGTACCTCGCCGTTGATGATCTGCTTGCCCTAATAGCGCGCGGTGGCTTTACCGTCGGCGACTACGGACTGCTGGAGTCGGCACTGGCCAGGCCGCAAGCGTCGGTGTTCGGCGAGGACGCCTACCCAGGCATCCACGAGAAGGCCGCCGCACTGATGCAGTCACTGGCCACAAACCACGCCCTGCTCGACGGGAACAAGCGGATCTCCTGGGCTGCACTGCGGCTGTTCTACGGACTCAACGGCCACACCATCGACGCCACCGAGGATGAACGCTTCGAGTTCGTCATCCTCGTGGCGACCCGAAGCCTGGAGAGCGTCGGCAAGATCGCCGACCAACTCGCGCTCATCGCCGCCCGCCGCTGACCCACACATTCCTATGGCTGGTGAGCGCACCCGATCAGGTGTCCCCGACCGCACACGAGGCGATCGCCGACCCCGAGCGCGAGGTGGCCGTCTCCGCAGTCTCGGCCTGGTAAATCGCCATCAAGACCCGACTGGGTCGACTGGACGGGGAACCGCTTCTGGCCGCATGGCCCGACATCACAGCGGCGATGGCCGTCACCGAACTGCCCATCGATGCCGCCGACGCCATCATGGCGGGCAGGCTGCCGTGGAGTCACCGCGATCCGTTCGACCGGATGATCGTGGC
>CAIOYU010000262.1 GCA_903862565.1 uncultured Actinomycetes bacterium
ATGGAATCGCGATTCCCCACGCCAAGACTGACGCGGTCACCGCGCCGGTCGTGGTGTACGCCCGTTCGCGCGCCGGTATCGACTGGTCCAGCCGCGACGGCAAACCCGCCACGGAACTGTTCCTGATCGCGGTGCCCGAACAGGCCGCCGGCGACGCCCACCTGAGCATCCTGGGCGCGCTGTCCCGCAAGCTGGTCAACCCGCAGTTCCGCGCCGAGCTGTCCGCAGCCGGACAGGCCCGGGCCTACGAACTGCTCGCCACGGTTCACAATTAGATTAGGAGATTGCAGTAAATCGGCGGTGATGGGATTCGGGATGTCTGTGCTTTCCAGCGGTGTGCGGGTCGGGGCGGCTGCGTTCGCTGTGGGGCTTTGCCTAGCGGGTCCGCACGCTGTCGGTGTGGCGGCGGCCGACAGTACCGACGTGTCGGTGGGTGCGGCCCCCAATGCTGCTGCCCCCAGTGCCGGGACGGTTCAGCGTGGCGCGCCGAGGGGGTCAGCGGCTGTTCGTGTCGCACGGGTTCCCCGGTCTGCTGCTGCCACTGAGGGTGCCGCACAAGCCGGGCCCGATGAGGCTTCGAGTGCCGGGACGGTTCAGCGTGGCGCGCCGAGGCGGTCAGCGGCTGTTCGTGTCGCAGGTGTTCCCCGGTCTGCTGCTGCCACTGAGGGTGCCGCTCAAGCCGGGGCCGCTGATGCTTCGAGTGGTGCGGTGCCTGCCTCGGTGCCGGTGAAACCGGTTGCCGCTGTTGCTGATCGGCGGCAATCGCCGGTGGTGTCGACAGTCCGTTCCGGTACGGACATGCCGTCGTTGGCGGGCATTGCGGTCAGTGTTCCCGAGGGGGCGGCGGCTGTGCCCTTTGCTGCGGCCGTGGCAGCTGATCCTGCCGTGGTTCCGGCACGTGCGCGGGGCGGGGCGGCAGTTCAGGCGACGCCGACTCCGGGGCTCGGGGGCGATGTCGTCGCGGCGGTGCGTTTCACCATCGAGCGTCTGCTGGACACCACGGCCACGTGGCTGTCGGGCTTGCCCTCGAACCCGATCACCGATTTCTTGACCGGCGGACTGTGGCTGGTGCGCCGAACTCTGTTCCCGGTCGGCGCGGGCGTCGGACTCGGGGGGGTGCCCACCGGGCTGGACGGGTCGGACTGTGTCGCCGCCAAAGACTGCTCCGGCCTGGACCTCGCTGGCGCCGACTTCACCGGGCGGGACCTCACCGGGGTGAAGTTCATCGAGACGAACCTGACCGGCGCGATTTTCGGCGGCAGAGACCTCCTGAATCAGGCGAAACTGAGCGGGCTCGATTTCACCAAGGCGGACCTGACCGATGCCTCGTTCCGGAACTTCTACATGGAGACAACTGATTTCACCGAAGCGACACTGATCCGGGCGAACATTGACGGTTCAGCGCTCAACGAGCGGCGCGCTACCGGGATCATCCTTACCCGCGCCAACCTGACCGAGGCGGAAATAAAGGGTGCGTGGTGGATCGAGCCGGACTTGACCGGTGTGAACCTGACGAAGGCGAAGATCTGGGGTTTTCGATGGGAGGGGGCGAAACTGAGCGGCGCGAACCTGACCGAAGCGAAAATTGGCTATGGCTGGCAGGCCATGGCGATTGTGAACTCGGACTTGACCAACGCGAATCTGGCGAGCGCGATTATTAACTACTCCACCGACTTCAGCGGTTCGGACTTCACTGGGGCGAACTTCCGAAACAACAACGGTCGCGGTGAGAATGCGACCTACTGGCGCGATTCTATCGATTGGACGGGCGCCACGTGCCCTGACGGGTCCAAGTCGACAGGTCGCTGCAATCCAATCCCGTTGTAGCTTGCTGAACCCGCCCCCGCCACGGTGATCCTGGCCGGTATCAACCGCAGCTCGCGCTCGGTGATGTCGCCGCTCACGCCATCGGCCGTACCGCGTGTGCGACCCGGTGTATCGCCGCCGCCGCAAGGACCTACTCTGCGATCTATGGCTTGCAGGCGGCGGGGACGGACGTTGGCGGTGTCGGTGTGGTTGGGCGCCGGTGCGCTCGGCGTGGGCTTGGGCACGGCGGTGCTCGCCGGTGCGGGTGCGGCCCATGCCGACGACGGGGCCACCCCGCGCATCGCCAGCGGACCCGCGGACCGGGGCGCCACCAGTCACCGGGTGCCGCGGCCCGCGGCAGCGAACCATCCCACGGACACAGTCGCTGCGCCACAGGCGTTTTCGCGAGCATCGAAGCCGCTCCTGCAGCGGCCACGGCCCGCGGCATCGGCCACGACGCCGATCGTGGCGCCGCCGGAGCGGGCCACTGGGGCCCCGCGGGTCCGGCCGGCGATGGCCGCGGCGAAGGCCGCGGCAACGGCCCCGGCGAAGGCGGCTGCGGGCGGCCCGGTTGCGGGCTTTGTCCGGATCTTCGTCGGCAACGGTACCGCGGACAATCCCAACGCGGGCATCCTGCTGGGCAACGGCTACAGCTGGACCGGCTACGGCGGGGTGTGCACCAGCGGCGCCTGCGCCGGCGGTACGAGCGGGCTTATCGGCAACGGCGGCAACGGATTCCACGGCGGCGACGGCGGCAACGCCGGCTGGTTCGGCAACGGGGGAAACGGTGGTGCTGCCGTCCTCGCGGGTGGTGCGGGTGGCCGCGGCGGCAACGGCGGTCTTCTCACCGGCGGTGGCGGGAACGGTGGCAACGGGGCTGCGCAACCGGATAAGGCCGG